>NZ_JBMJAR010000001.1:0-258231 GCF_049221845.1 Campylobacter sp. GB48 | reverse complement strand
ATAGCATTTTCTATTTTATCTTTTCTTTGTTTTAGTAAATCTTTTAAACTAGGGTTCGCTAATTGATAAGGTAGATTGTGTAAAAGTTGGGTGATGCCTTCGAAGGAGTCTTCTGATGAGTTTCCTTGTCTAACAACCAAAGATTTTATACTCTCTATACATAAAGAGTTAGTTGTGGTTATAGCATCTTCATAGTTTTCATAGAAATTTGACATTAAAAGCAAGTCATAAGTTTTTACAAAAAAGTGAATTTTTTCTTGTTCAAAAAAACGATAAAAAGTTAAAAAGTTAATATCCTCATATAGATAAATATGAAGTCTTTTATCTTGTAAATCTTGGCTAAAATCATTTAAATGCAAAGCAATATATATAAGTTCTATTTCAGGTTCTATAATGCAAATATAATCTTTAAGTGGATTTTTCAATAATTCAAAAATTAACATACCATTGCTAATTCCAAAAAAGATTAAAAAAGGATGTCTTTTGTAGTTTTGCTCATAAAAAGATAAATTATCTAAAGCATTTTGTATACAAAATTGTTTTGTTTTATGATCATAAATATCATAGTTTTTTTCAAAAAGTTCAAATCTTTCGTTGGATTTTACTTGCAAGATTTTATCAGCTAAGCTTGCGTTGATTTCTTTTAAAACTTGCAAATTTTTAGAAAAATTAAGTTCAAGTAGCATTATAGTTCCTTATTTATATTTTTTTAAGCAAAAGCATAAATTATTCCAAAAGATGATCTTTTTTTAGCGCTTGCCCAAATTCTATATCACAACTTGCTTTTTTACCAAGTATGATAGGCAAAAATTTAGGATGTAAGCCAAGGTTTGGTCTTACACTTTTTACATTTTCTAGTGTAAAAATTTCACCTTTTTTGATGTCTTTACTAGCATATAAGCTTCTTGCAAAATGGCGATTTTTTAAAGTTTTTTCATCTATTGTTAAGCTAGATTTGCCTAGTGCTTGCTCACTTAAACGCACCATGGAACACATTTGTTTAAACTCTTCATAATCAAGACTAAATTTAGCATCAGCACTATTTAAAGTTTTATCTAATATAAAATGTTTTTCTATGACTCTTGCTCCAAGAGCTAGGGCTAAAGTAGGTGCTAAAAAGCCCTCACTATGATCGCTTAAGCCTACTATGGTTTTAAATTTTTCTTGTAAAGTTTTGATGGCATTTAGATTTAAATCACAAATTTGTGAAGGATAAGCTGAAGTACATTTAAGTAAAATCAAATTTGAATTGTTTTCTTCTTTAAAAATTTTAACAACCACTTCAAGTTCTTCTTCATAGGCTATACCTGTAGAAACTAAGGTAGGTTTGTTTTCTTTTGCTACATAACGCACAAAATCATAATCATTTACTTCAAAAGAAGCGATTTTATAAGCTGGGGGATTAAATTGTCTTAAAAAATTCACATCTTCTTTAGAGAAAGGACTAGAAAAACAGATTAGCCCTTCATTTTTGGCGCATTCAAAAAGTTGTTCATGCCACTCATAAGGTGTTTTGGCTTCTTCATATAGTTCATATAGTTTGCGTCCATGCCACAAACCACCTTCGATAATAAAATCTTTTTTATTAGAATTTAGTGTTAAGCTATCTGGGGTGTAGGTTTGAATTTTTATGGCATCAGCTCCTGCTTTTTTAGCTGCTTGTATAGTTTTTAAAGCTACTTCAAGGCTGTTTGCATGGTTGGCTGAAAGCTCGGCAATGATGAAAACTTTTTCATTTAAATTGAAATTTCCTATAAACATTAAAAACCTTTTTTTAATTTAAATAAAAATTTACTATATTTTATATTTTAATTATTAATTATGATTAAAGGTTTATTTAGTAAAATAAATTTAATTAAGTTATCTAAGGAAAAACTATGACTAAAACACTTGAGTATTCGATTTATCATTTTTTTGAGCATATTTTAAAATTAAAAATTTCACAAAAAAGTATGATTAGGGGTGAGCTTTATGGAGCTTCTATACCTTTGTATTTTAAAGATGAAGAATATAGTTTTTATTTATTTTTCCAAAAACAAGCTCTAAATGAAATTGCGTTGTTTTTGTTACATGAAGAGTTAAAAGAAGATGGATTAGCAGATTTGGTAAAAGAAGTGGCTAATCAAATTATAGGTTATGCTAAAAAATTACTTAACGATACTAATGGAAAAGATGAATATCGTTTAGGTGTTCCTGAGTATTTAGGACGTATTGATGGATTTTCAAAAATTAAACTCAAAGAAAAATTTACTTATGAAGTAAAAAATGCTTCCTTTAGAATAGGTTATAAAAAAATATGATAGAAGATCATTTAGGATTATTGCAATCTTATGAAGATATCTTAGATATTAGTGTTGATTTTGTTAGCGAGCTTGGTACGACTAATATGAGTGTAAGAGATCTTTTAAAGTTAGAAGTTGGTTCTGTGATAGATCTTGAAAAGCCAGCAGGTGAGAGTGTAGAGCTTTACTTAAATAAAAGAATTTTTGGAAAAGGTGAGGTAATGGTGTATGAAAAAAACCTTGCCATAAGAATTAACGAGATTTTAGATTCAAAATCAGTATTGCAGTATTTTAAAAAAGAATTGCAATGAAATTTATTTGGATTTTACTACTTGCTTTGCCTCTTTTTGGGGCAAAAATTCTTGATTATAATATCTATCCTAGAGAAGATAGGGTGGATATTACTTTTTCATTTGATATTCCTTATAAAGAAGGCATTAGTCAAAAGAGAAAAGATAATATCATCATCTTTACACTAAATGCTCAAAGTGCTAAAGAAGAAGATAAGATAATAAATTCTAATATTGTTAAAAAAATAAAAATTTTTTCAGAAGGTAAAAAAACTTTTATAGCCTTAAGTATTGGCGATAAGATACAAATTAATGCAGATACGATTGGTGAATATGGTTTAAGATTACGTGCGCAAAAAGAGGGCGCAAATTTAACTACCAAAAAAAACTTAAATGAAAAAGTTGAGGAAATAAAAATGCAAGAGTATGATTTTACAAATTATATTTTAGTTGTAAGTGTTTTGATACTTTTGCTTATTGGACTTTGGTTTTTAAAAATGTATTTAAGACAAAAACATCCTTTAGATAGAAATTTTATTTTGATTTTTCAAAGACCGCTTGATAGGCATAATCAACTTGTAGTTTTTGAGTATGGTTTAAAGCGCTATACTATGATCATAGGAAATTCTAATGTGGTATTAGGAACAAGTGAAGCTATGATGAAAAATGATGAACAAAATCAAACATCCCAAAAACCAAAAGAAAAAGATTTTGACTCTTATTTTGAAGAAAATAAACAAAGATTGCAAAATTTACTTTTAAAACAAAATAATTAATTTTTTTGATTAAAAGCCAAAATGATAAGTTTTGGCTTTGAAATCTTTTTAATCTCTTCTTTTGAAAAATAAATTTGCTTTTTATCTGAGTAAATATACAAAGTGTGATTTTTTAGCGTAAAATCAAGATTTATATCAGTGTCTTTTGCTAATTTTTTTGCTAATGCAAGAATGAAATTAAGCCAAACCAATATATGGTTATTTGGTAATAATTCTTTAACATGTTCAATAGTAAAGGGATTGATTTTTTTGCCATTGGCTTTTAAAAGAGTTGCAATAAGTAAAATTTCCTTATGTGAAAAGCCAAAATGCAAACCATTTAAAGCCATATAAGCACTATGTTCATTAGCAAAATAAAAATTAATTCTTTCGCCTATGTGAGCTAATTTGGCAGCATTTAAAAGATCTTTTTTAAAACCAATATCAATTTTATGAATAGGCAAAAGTGCATCAAATAGTTTATTTGCAAAATATGCACTTTTATCACTATAGTCTATATTAAAGCGATCTTGTAGAGATTTTAAACTCGGATTAAAATTAGGTGGAAATTTAGCATTAAATTTTGAAAAATCGGTAGTGTCATTTTTTATTTTGGTGTATTTTTGAAAAAGATTAGATAAAAACACACCTTCTCTTACGCCTACTGCTGAGGTGATGATATTTTTGGCTTTTAAATTTTTTGCTAAAGCTAAAAAGATTACACAACCTTCTTTTATAGTATCAAAACGATCCTTTTTGATGTTAAAATCAACTAAATTTTTAGCATTTTGAATTTTTTCTATGTAGTTTTTTTCTTTCTCAAAACTATAGCTAAAATTGTGAATCATTTTTAATGGGTAAGAGTTTTTTTTCATTATAGAATTTGATAATGCTCTTAAACTGCCACCTATGGCAATAATATTATCATTTTGAAAATGTTTTGGCACTTGCATTAACACTTCTTGTATAAACTGATCTAGAGCATTAAATCTTTTAGTATCATAAAAAATTTCTTTTAATCTTACAGTTCCTAGATCAAGTGAAATACAATCTATAATTTTACCTTCTTTAATCAAGCAAAGCTCGGTTGATCCTCCACCTATGTCTATGGTGGTGGCATTTTGAATATTTGATAGCAAATTTAATGCAGCAAGACCACCTAAAAATGATTCTGTTTTTCCATTGATACATTTTATATTTAAACCTACATTTTTTGCTATTCTAGTAATAAAGTCTTTTGCATTAGGCGCATCTCTTAGTGCAGAAGTTCCAACAGTAATAATTTTTCTACATTTCTCCTTTAAAGCCTTTTCTTTAAAGTAAGTCAAAGCTTTTTCAGCCTTAAGCATAGCTTCTTCTTGGAGAATTTTGTTATTATTATAGGCATTTTCTCCAAGTCTTACTTTCTTTTTGTGTTCGCTGCAAATGAAAAAACCATATCTTGAGGTTCTTTCAAAAACAACCATGCGAACGGAATTAGAACCAAGGTCAATTACTGCTGTTTTTTTAGCCATTAAATATCTTTATTTTTATGTTTCAAGCGAAGCTCATCAATACTTTCTACGTTGTCAGGATCAGGTATGATACAGTCTACAGGACAGGCCACTATACAGGCCGGTTCTGAAAATTCATTCACACACTCAGTGCATAGATCAGGATCTATAATATAGATTGGATCATTATCATAAATAGCCTCATCTGGGCATTCTTCCCTGCATGCATCACAGGATATACATTCTCTAGTGATTAAAAGTGACATACTTTTCCTTTTATGAGTAATAAAGCAAACTTATACTATATAAAAACTTATAGCTAATTTAAATGAAAGAAAAAATAGATCCAATTTTTAGAATGATTGAATCATTCTAAAAATTTTTTAGTTAGTTTTTTTAGGAAAACAAAAGCGATACCCTCTGCGACGTACAGTTTCTATAGTGGAGATATTAAGTGGTTTGTCCATTTTTTGTCTTATTTGATTGATTGCAACCTCTATAACATTTGGAGTTACAAGTTCAGGTTCTTCCCAAATAGCATCTAAAAGCTGTTCTTTTGATACGATTTGATCAGAATGTCTAGCAAGGTGAGTTAAAACTTCAAAAGGTTTTCCTTTTAATTCTATATCTTTTCCTTGGTAAGTGATTTTTTCTTCATCAGGATCAATCACTAAATCATCAATTTTAATCACATTAGTTCCACCAAATCTAAGTCTAGCTTCAATTCTTGCCATTAAAATTTCAAAATCTAAAGGTTTTTTTATATAATCATCTGCTCCAGCTTTTAAAGCTTTGATTTCATTTTCTTTGTCTGCTTTTGAGCATATTGTAACTATAGCGGTTCTTGGGGATTTTTGTTTTATAGCGCTGATCAAATCACTTGCATCATTATTGCCTATAGTCCAATTTGATAATACTAAATCATAGTGTCTAATACCTATAAAATACTCAGCGTCTTTAAAATTTTCTGAAGTATCACTTTGGTAGCCAAACTCATTTAAAGTGTTTGATAAGGTTTTGTTAAGTGATGCTTCATCTTCTACAACTAAAATACGCATTTTATTCCTTTGAAGATAGTTTTAGTGCAAAAGTATAACACAAATTAAGCAAATATTCAAAATTCTTTAAAAAATTTTTAATATTTTTTGTTTAAACTAGCTCCAACACGTGCATTTTTAATAATATCAGGCTTATAGCAGGTAATATGTATAAACTGAAGTTTTTTATGGTGCTTTTTAATATCTTTACATATATATTTTAAAGATTTTTCTATAGTTTTAAATTTTTTCTTTTTATAGATTTTTTCTATTCTGGTGCATAATTTTGCATAATCTAAAAATTTTTTACTTTTAGCTTCTAATTCTATTAAGACTTTTTGCTCTTGAATTCTTTCAAAATCCAAAAGTCCTATAATGCATTTAAATTCTAAGCTAACTTTTATATGACTTTGCATTCTTGTTTTCCGATTAATCTTAAAATATTTGGTATATGTTTATAAATAACTATAAAAGCGATAATAAATATCGGCGCATGGGTATTAATCACAGGCATATCATAATGAAATATAAAAGAAGTTATGATTAAAACAACCAAGGCTCCAAGTGAAGCTAAGCTTGAAATTTTAAATACCTTTCCTATGATAAACCAAGTTAAAACCGCAGATATAATTTCAAAAGGTAAAAATACTGCTAAAACTCCAGCTCCAGTAGCTACCCCCTTGCCCCCTTCAAATTTTAAATAAGGAGAAAAACAGTGGCCAAATACCGCTAAAACCGCCATAGTCCATAAGATATTTTCATCATAGCCTAAAAATTTTGCTACTAATATAGGTATAATCCCTTTAAGTGCATCTAGAACAATAGTTGCAACAGCAAGTGTTTTGGCAAGCTTAGGATCACTTTCCTTTACTACTCTTAAAACATTAGTAGCTCCTATGCTTTTACTACCTGCATTTTTAATATTTGTTTTAGCAAAAATTTGAGCTAGTAAAAGCCCAAATGGTATAGCACCTATAAGATAAGCCAAAAGATAGATTATTAAATTTTCCATTTACTTTATTATCCTGATTTTATAAAACTTTATAAAATGATAGCAAAAAACCCTGAAATAAATATTTAAGATATAATTTATCCTATAATAATTTTTATTGTTAAATAGATTTTTTTTATTTTGTTTAAAGAAAATTATAGATATATTTTCAATAAGTTTATTTTAAATAGGCTTTATTTTATCTTATTTAGGAGTAGATAATGAAAAAAATTTCATTATTAGTTGCATCATCATTATTAGTTGCATCAACTGCTTTTGCTAATGATAGAGCTTTACTAGATGAAGCAAAAGCTGCAGGTTTAGCACCTTTACCAAAGGATCAAGCAGGTGTTGAAAAACTATTAAAAGAAATGGGAGTTAAGGCTAGCAAATTCTCTAAAGAAAAAGCTAATCTTGGTAAAAAATTGTATTTTGAACCAAGACTTTCTAAAAGTGGTTTGATTTCTTGTAATACCTGTCATAACTTAGGTATGGGTGGTGCTGATGGTATAGCAGCTGCTGTAGGACACAAATGGACAGCTAATCCTCATCATTTAAATTCGCCAACAGTTTATAACTCAGTTTTAAATTCAACTCAATTTTGGGATGGTAGAGCAGGTACTTTAGCAGATCAAGCAAAAGGGCCAATCGAAGCAGAACCTGAAATGGCAACCCCAGCTAAATTAGCAGTAGAAAAAATTTCTTCTATGCCAGAATATGTAAAAGAATTTAAAAAAGTTTATGGAAGCAGTGGAGTGACTTTTGACAATATCGCAGATGCTATTGCTACATTCGAAAGAACACTTTTGACTCCATCTAAATTTGATAAATTCTTAGAAGGTGATACAAAAGCTTTAAGTAAAAAAGAAAAAGAAGGTTTAAAAACTTTCATCGATAAAGGCTGTACAGCTTGCCATACAGGGGTAAATTTAGGTGGTAGTATGCAAGCTTTCCAAGTAGCAGCTAAATATAAATTTGCAAATGTAGGAGATTTTAAAGGCGATGCAAATGGTTTGGTTAAAACTCCAACCTTAAGAAATATTGCTGAAACAGCTCCATATTTCCACAATGGCGCTATTTGGTCTTTACAAGAAGCAATCAAAGAAATGGGTAGTGTGCAACTTGGTATAGAAATTTCTGACAAAGAAGCAGCTTCTATAGAAACTTTCTTACATGCTCTAACAGGTAAAAAACCAAGTATTACTTATCCTCAACTTCCAAAAGCAACTGAAAAAACTCCAAAGCCAGAGCTTTAATTTAAATCTTAAGACGCTTTTCGCGTCTTAAGCTTACTTTATATAAAATCAAGATATAATTACCGCTTTTAACCACTAAAGCTTTTTAAATTTATGTTTTATACATAATGCTTTATGGTGCTACCAAAATATTTTAAGAAAGGATAGCTGTATGTATGCTATTATAAAACACAGTGGAAAACAATACAGAGTAAGCCAAGGTGATGAGCTTAAACTAGATCGTTTTGAAGCTGAAGCAAAATCAAGCGTAGAAGTAAGTGAAGTTCTTGCTGTATGCGATAAAGAATTAAAGGTAGGTGCGCCGTTTGTTGCGGGTGCAAAAGTTGTTTTAGAAGTGATTGCTCATGGAAAAGACAAAAAAGTTGTGATTTATAAAAAAAGACGTAGAAAAGACTCAAAATTAAAACGCGGTTTTAGAAGACAATTTACTCGCGTTAGAGTAGTAGATATTAAAGCTTAAGGAGTAAAGAATGGCACACAAGAAAGGTCAAGGTTCAACTCAGAATAATCGTGATTCTATAGGTCGTCGTCTAGGTGTTAAAAAATTTGGTGGAGAATTTGTTCGCGCTGGTAACATCATCATTCGCCAAAGAGGAACAGCAACTCATGCAGGTAATAACGTAGGCATGGGAAAAGATCATACAATTTTTGCTTTAATTGATGGTTTTGTAAAATTTGAAAGAAAAGATAAAAATAGAAAAAAAGTTTCTGTTTATCCTGCATAATTTTCCTAGATTATCTAGGAAAATTCTTTGTAAATATAAATTCTTAATACAAGATGGCTTTTGAATGTATAGAATATCCAAGGATGAATTAAGAAGATATATTCTAGAGCAAATTTCAGATGATGTGAAAATAAAACAAGTAGAAGATCTTATTGAAAAAGCTATGAAGGATCTTCAATACACAGAAATAAATATAAAAAATATAGATGAAGTAACAAAATATATCTTAGAAAAAAATACATTAGCTGATAAGAAATTAAGCAGTCCTAGAAAAAATAATTTTTTACCTTTTTTGACTGCATTAATTATAGGTGGTAGTGGAGTTTATTATTATAAGAATGAAACTCGTTATACAGTAAAAGAAGAATACGCATTTATTTCAACTTGCGTTGGATTAAACTTAAGCCATGAAAGAAAATGGGCGTGTATTGCAAAATTGGAAATATGTCAAAAAAATGAAAAAAGTTTTATCGAGTGTGCAAAACACTATTCTTCAGAATAGTGTTTAATTAAAATTTTATAATATTCATCTCCAAAAATTTCTCTTTCAAATTGATCGTCAATTAATGGTTTATAAATTTTATCTTTTTTTATTTCTTCGTTTTCTAGCAAGAAACTATATATTTTTTCTATTTCATTTTTTGGAGCACCTCTTTGTATGATTTTTTTATATTTATCAACATACTGTTTTCTTGTTCTCTCATCTATAATATATAATTTTCCACACTCTTCTTGGAGGTCTATATAGGCATCTATAAATTCTCTTTGGCTTTTGTAGGCTTTTTTTAAATTTTTTGTTATAAATTCTTGATAATTATTTTTATATTTTTTTTGATAGAGTTTTTCCATTTTGTCCCTATTTGTCTCTAGTGTATTTTATAAAATTATATCTATAAAGTTATTAACTTTATAATTTTTTAAAAAAAGGAGAATTAAATGAACAAAAAAATTGATCCCAAAGATAATGCATCAAATATGCAAAATCCAAATAAAGGTACACCTGGAACAAATAAGCAATATGATCAAAATCAAGGAAATCGCGGGAAGCAATTAAATCCTAATCAAAAAAATAAATGAGGCTATAATATATAGTTACAAATACTATAACACCTAATAATTAGAGATAAATATTCTAAAATTAGGTGTATTTTCTACTTTAAAATTTAAAAAAAGCTACTCTTTTGAAATTATTTATATTTTGATATACTTCTTTTTAATTTATTTAAGGTTATATATGTTTATAGATAATGTAAAATTAGTTTTAAGTTCAGGTAATGGTGGTAAAGGTGCTGTGAGTTTTCGTCGTGAAAAACATGTTCCGCTTGGTGGACCTGATGGTGGCGATGGTGGAAATGGTGGCGATGTATATTTTATATGTGATAATAATACTCATACCCTAGCACACTTTAAAGGCAAAAAAGAACTTAAAGCACAAAATGGCCAGCCGGGTTTGGGCCGTAATAAAAATGGCAAAAGAGGGGAGAGTTTAGAGTTGATTGTCCCTCAAGGCACCCAAGTAATTGATGCACAAAGTGGGGAAGTTTTGCTTGATATGCTAGTAGAAGGTCAAAAAGAACTCTTTTTAAAAGGTGGTAAAGGTGGTCTCGGTAATACTCACTTTAAAAACTCTACTAATCAGCGTCCAGATTATGCTCAACCAGGCGTGGCAGGAAAAACCTTAAGTGTGCGCTTAGAGTTAAAACTCATAGCAGATGTTGGGCTTGTAGGCTTTCCAAATGTAGGAAAATCCACTCTTATAAGCGTAGTGTCTAATGCAAGACCTGAAATAGCTAATTATGAATTTACTACTTTAACTCCAAAACTTGGTATGGTTGAAGTGGATGATTATAATTCTTTTGTAATGGCAGATATCCCAGGTATTATAGAAGGTGCAAGCGATGGTAGGGGTTTGGGACTTGAGTTTTTAAGACACATAGAAAGAACTTCTTTTTTACTTTTTGTGCTTGATCCATTAAGAGATATGAGTTTAAAAGAACAATTTTGCATTTTAAGAAAAGAATTAGAAAAATTTTCAAGCAAACTTTATGCAAGAAATTTTGGCTTAATGCTTTCAAAAAGTGATAGTGTAAATTTAGGTGAGGAATTTGCACAAAAAATGGAAGATGATTATAATGAGTTGAAAGCTTATTTGCAAAGTCAAAATAATCCACAAAGTTTTTTCATCAAAGTTTCAAGTCTTGAAAAAACAGGTTTAAAAGAGCTTAAATTTATGCTTTTAGAAGAAGTAAAAAAAATTAGAAATCAAAGCAACTGATTGTATTGACAATATATAATAAAAATAGTCAAAGAGTTTTAGAAAAATTCTTTGATATCTACTTTCAAAATTTTTGCAATTTTATATAAATGTTCAATATTATAATGAATATTTTTATATCCAGCTTCCGCTCCACTTACTAATGAAACAGACTTATATCCTATAGCTAAACTTAGTTCTAGTTGAGAATAACCTTTTTCTTTTCTAATTTTAGCTACATTTTGTGCTATTTGTTTATGAAATAAATTAATTTCACTTTTATTAAATTCGTAAATCAAACTATATCCACTCTATTATTATAGATTTTTAAGTATATTTGATTTATAATTTTATTTCACTCTATTATGATAGGTTAAAAAGGAGATTGATGAGAAAAATATTTATTTTCATTGTAGCTATATTTTTTGCTGCATGTGGTGGAGAAGATAAAGTTCCAATTGAGGTGTCTATAAGTGAAAGATACAATCCTATTTTACATAGAAATGTTAAATATTTAAATATAACTTCTTTGGTTGATAGTGTTAAGATTACTAATATTATTCCAAATAGAGGAAAATGTAAAGTTGGTGGAGTTTTGGACAAAAATGGTATAAAGATTGATAAAACTTTATCTTATAGTCAAACTTGGGATTATATACCTCTTTCTAATTGTAATAAAATTTTAGAAGTTAAAGTTGAAACTGATCATGGAGATTGGACTTTTAGTTTTAACTAAAATGTAAAATTTACCTATATCTAATATAATATTATTTTATTATAGATATAGGAAAATTATGAAAAATATCATTTTTATGGGAACTCCCTCTTATGCAACATGTATTTTAAAAGAGCTTATTGATAAAGGGTTTAATGTCCAAGCTTTATTTACCCAGCCTGATAAACCTGTGGGAAGAAAGCAAATTCTAACTCCAAGTGATACTAAAAAATTTGTTTTAGAAAATAATTTAAATATAGAAATTTTCACTCCAAAAAGCTTAAAAGATGAAAACATAATCAATGGAATAAAAAGCTTAAAACCTGACTTTATAGTTGTTGCTGCTTATGGGAAGATTTTACCAAAAGAAATTTTAGATATTGCTCCTTGTATCAATTTACATGCTTCCTTGCTTCCTAAATATCGTGGCGCTTCGCCTATACAAAGTGCTATTTTAAATGGGGATAAAATAAGCGGGGTTTGCACTATGCTTATGGAAGAAGGGCTTGATAGTGGTGCAATCTTAGAAAGCATAGAATGTGATATAGAAGGTAAAAATTCAGCTGAGGTTTTTATTGTGCTTTCCAATTTAGCAGCTAAGCTCGCTATTTCTACGCTTTTGAATTTTGAAAAAATTGTCCCAAAAAAGCAAGATGAAAGTTTGGTTACACATTGTAAAAAAATCAAAAAAGAAGATGGGTTGATTAATTTGGATAATGCAAGTGAAATCTATCAAAAATTTCTAGCTTTTACACCTTGGCCTGGAATTTTTTTAGAAAATGGTTTGAAATTTTTAGACATAGAGCTAATTGATAGTGAAAAAACTCAAAAACCAGGTGTGATTTTACAAATAGAAAAGGAAAGCTTTTTGCTTTCATGTACAAAAGGTATTTTAAGGATTAAAACTTTACAAGAAAGTGGAAAAAAAGCTTTAGATGCTAAGACTTATTTAAATGGAAAAAGGTTAAAACTTGGAGATAGTTTATTTTGATGAGCTTGAATCAACTCAAGTTTATTTAAGTGATAAAATTCGTAGTGGAGAGATTACTAGCAATACAGCCATTTGTGCTTTTATCCAAAGTGCCGGTATAGGTAGTAGGGATAATACTTGGCAAAGTAAGCAAGGAAATTTACATGTATCTTTTTGTATAAAAACTCAAGAATTAGCACAAGATCTTCCTTTAGCTTCTGCTAGTATATATTTTGCATTTTTAATGAAAGAAGTACTGCAGAGACAAAATTCAAAAGTATGGATTAAATGGCCTAATGATTTTTATATAGAAGATAAAAAAATAGGCGGATTGATGAGTTCTAAAATCAATGATTTTTTGGTTGTAGGAATGGGGATTAATCTTAAATATGCTCCATTTAAAGCTGAAATTTTAGACATAGAAGTGGATATAACAAAACTTTTAAATGAGTATTTTTCTTATGTAGATGAGAAAATTTTATGGAAGAATATTTTTAGCAAGTATATGCTAGAATTTGAAAAATCAAGAAATTTTTTTATACATAATGAAGGTAAGATTTTATCTTTAAAAGATGCTTTATTGTATAAAGATGGTTCTATATTGTTAGATAATAAAAGGATATATAGTTTAAGATGAGTGAGATAATAACTATTGCAAATCAAAAAGGTGGAGTGGGTAAAACTACTACCGCTATTAATCTAGCGGCTTCTTTAGCAGTAGCTGAAAAAAAGGTTCTTTTGATAGATATTGATCCGCAAGCTAATGCTACAACAGGACTTGGTTTTAATAGAAGTAATTATGAATATAATATTTACCATGTTTTTATAGGTAGGAAAAAACTTTCTGAGATTATTTTAAAAACTGAACTTCCACAATTATACTTAGCTCCATCAAATATTTCTTTGGTTGGAATTGAGCAAGAAGTAGTAAAAGAAAGTGGAGAATATAGAACAATTTTAAGAGAAAAAATCAAAGAAATTGTCAAAGATTATGATTTTATTATCATTGACTCACCTCCTGCACTTGGAAGCATTACGGTAAATGCTTTTGCAGCAAGCGATAGTGTTATTATCCCTATACAATGTGAGTTTTATGCGCTTGAGGGTGTTGCGATGGTTTTAAACACTATTAAGTTTGTGAAAAAAACTATCAATCCAAAACTAAAAATAAAAGGCTTTTTACCAACCATGTATAGCTCACAAAATAATCTTTCAAAAGATACTGTGGAGGATTTAAAGCAAAATTTCAAACAAAAGCTATTTAGAACAGGTGATAATGAAGATGATTTCATCATCATACCAAGAAATGTAAAACTTGCTGAAAGTCCAAGCTATGGAAAGCCTATTATACTTTATGATATAAAATCTCCGGGTTCGGTGGCATATCAAAATTTAGCACATTCTATATTAGGATAAAAAATGGCAAAAAAAAGTGCATTAGGAAGAGGTTTAAGTAGTATTTTGGCTGATATTGATGAGGTTTATGAAAAAGAATTAGGCTCTAATGAAGGTAGAATAGAAGAAATTGATATAGATTTAATTAGCCCAAACCCTTATCAACCAAGAAAAAATTTTGATACTCAAGCTTTAGAAGAACTTGCAGGTTCTATTAAAGAATATGGTTTGATTCAGCCTGTTGTGGTTTTTAAAAAAGATGAATTTGATTATATTTTAATAGCAGGTGAGAGAAGATTTAGAGCGTGTAAGCTTTTAGAAAAAGAACAGATTAAAGCTGTAGTTTTAAATGTAGATGATATAAAATTACGTGAGCTTGCTTTAATAGAAAATATTCAAAGAGAGAATCTAAATCCTATAGAGCTAGCACATTCTTATAAAGAGTTGTTAGAAATTCATGATATCACTCAAGAAAAATTAGCCGATCTTATTCACAAATCAAGACCCCAAATTGCTAATACCTTAAGACTTTTAAATTTAAATGAGCAAACGCAAAATTTCATTATAGAAGGTAAAATTTCACAAGGACATGCAAAAGTTTTAGTGGGGCTTGAAAAAGAAGAAGAAAAAATGATAGTTGATACTATCATAGGACAAAAACTTAATGTAAGAGATACTGAAAAATTAATTAAAAATTTTAAAAATACAAACCAATTAGAAAAAAGTACAAATTCAAATAAACAATATCAATCTATAATAAATTTAAAAGAAAAAATTGAATCTTTAGGCTTAAAAGTAAATGCAAAAGATTTAAAAATTACTATAAATTTTGAAAATGAAGATGAGGTTAGGGAATTTCTAAAGACATTAAATTAAATATGTTTTTAGGTATATTTTGCTATAATTTCGCGTTTTATTTAGATTTATTTAGGAGTATTAATGTTTAATGATGTACATTTTTCCATCATGATAGCTACTGGTGTCATTTTTTTGCTTATGATAGCGATTTTAAATTCTATGCTCTATAAACCTTTGATTAAATTTATGGATTCTAGGGATTTAACTATAAAAAATGATGAAGAAAAAATGAAAAAAAATTCTGATGATGTTTCAAATGTAGAAAGTGAATTAGAAAAAATTCATATTCAAACAAGAGATGAAATCAATCAAATTAAAGCAAAAGCAATAGAAGAAGCTAAAATAAAACAAGAAAAAGAATTATCAACAAGAAAAAGAGAATTGGAAGATCAAATGCTTGTTTTTCTTAAAAGTCTAAGAGAAAAAGAAAAAGAATTAAAAGAAGAAATGCGTTTAAAAATGCCAGAATTTAAACAAAGCTTTAAAAATAGCTTGAGTAAAATTTAAGGAAGATAAATGTTGAAAAAAATTGCATTGTTATCAGTACTTCCTTTTTATGCTTTTGCAGCAGGTAATGGAAGTGGTGAATATGATATAATTCCAAGAGCAGTTAATTTTGCTTTATTTGCTGCTATTTTGTATTATTTTATTGCAACTCCTTTGAAAAATTTTTATAATGGTAGGATTGCAAAAATTGCTTCTAGAATGAATGAAATTCAAGAAAAGCTTATTGCGAGTAAAAATCATAAGTTAGAAATGATGAAAAAACTAGATTTAGCTAAACAAGAAGCGATCAATGCAGTAGCTCTTGCAAAAAAAGAGGCTGAAATTATCACAGATAAAATAGAAGCTGAAACGAAAATGGAAATTAAGGCTTTAGAAAAAACTTATGAAGAACATAAAGAATATGAAATAAGAAAAATGGAAAAAGAAGTTATACAAGCGGTTTTAGAAGAAATTTTTGAAGATCAAAATTTACAACTTCAGCAAAAAGAAATTCTAAATATCATGATGAAAAAGGTGTCTTGATGGAAAGTGTGATTGCAAAAACCTATGCAAAGGCGATATTAGAAAGAAATGATTTCGAAGATTTTTATTCTAATTTATTAGAATTAAGTTCGGCTTTTGCATCTAATAAATTTATAGATGCTCTAAAATCTTATGAGATAAAACAAGAAAAAAAACTAGAATTTATACTTTCTTTGTTAGATAATCCAAGCGATGCTTTTAAAAATTTTATAAATTTAATCGTAGATAATAAAAGGGAGATGTTAATCCCAGAAATCACTAAAGAATTGAGTGAGCAAAAAGCATTAAAAGAAAATACATTCTTAGGGCAAGTTTATTCAAAAGAACAATTAAGTGCAGAAGAAATTAAAAATTTAGAAGAAAAACTTAGTACTAAGTTTAATGCAAAAATTAGATTAGATAGTAAAATAAGTGATAATGACAGTGTGAAGATTAGCTTAGATGGTCTTGGTTATGAAATTTCATTTTCAATGCAAAGCTTAAAAGCTAAAATGAATGAATATATATTAAAAGCAATTTAAGGAGATTTGATGAAATTTAAAGCAGATGAAATTAGTTCTATTATAAAAGAAAGAATTGAAAAATTTGACTTTAATCTTGAAATAGAAGAAACTGGTAAAATTATTTCAGTTGCTGATGGTGTTGCTAAGGTTTATGGTCTTAAGAATGCTATGGCTGGAGAGATGGTTGAATTTGAAAATGGTGAAAAAGGAATGGTGCTTAACCTTGAAGAATCAAGTGTTGGTATTGTTATCTTAGGAAAAGGTCTTGGCCTTAAAGAAGGAAGTTCCGTAAAAAGACTAAAAAAACTTCTAAAAGTTCCGGTAGGCGATGCGTTGATAGGACGTGTTGTAAATGCTTTGGGTGAGCCAATTGATGCTAAAGGTGTGATTGAAGCAAGTGAATATCGTTTTGTGGAAGAAAAAGCAAAAGGTATTATGGCTAGAAAAAGCGTTCATGAACCACTACACACAGGTATTAAAGCAATTGATGCTTTAGTTCCAATTGGTAGAGGACAAAGAGAGCTAATTATCGGTGATAGACAAACAGGTAAAACAACCGTTGCAATCGATACTATCATTAGTCAAAAAGGTAAAGATGTTGTTTGTATTTATGTTGCAATTGGTCAAAAACAAAGCACAGTTGCTCAAGTAGTTAAAAAGCTTGAAGAATATGGTGCAATGGATTATAGTATAGTAGTAAATGCAGGTGCTTCTGATCCTGCTGCATTGCAATATCTTGCTCCATATACAGGTGTAACTATGGGTGAGTATTTTAGAGATAACTCAAGACATGCGTTGATTGTTTATGATGATTTAAGTAAACATGCTGTTGCATATCGTGAGATGTCTTTGATTTTACGTCGTCCTCCAGGTCGTGAAGCTTATCCAGGGGATGTATTTTATTTACATTCAAGATTGCTTGAAAGGGCAAGTAAATTAAGTGATGAGCTTGGCGCGGGAAGCTTAACAGCATTACCTATTATTGAAACTCAAGCGGGTGATGTTTCAGCTTATATTCCAACCAATGTTATTTCAATCACAGATGGGCAAATTTTCTTGGAAACAGATTTATTCAACTCAGGTATTCGTCCTGCGATTAATGTTGGTTTATCTGTATCTCGTGTTGGTGGTGCTGCGCAAATTAAAGCAACAAAACAAGTTTCAGGTACACTAAGACTTGATTTAGCTCAATATAGAGAGTTGCAAGCTTTTGCACAATTTGCAAGTGATTTGGATGAAGCAAGTAGAAAGCAACTTGAGCGTGGGCAAAGAATGGTTGAAGTTTTAAAGCAACCTCCATATTCTCCACTTTCAGCTGAAAATCAAGTAGTGATGATTTATGCAGGAACTAAAGGATATTTAGATGATATAGCAGTTTCTAAAATTGGAGAATTTGAAGCGGCTTTATATCCATTTATTGAAGCTAAATATCCAGAAATTTTTGAGCAAATTAGAACCAAAAAGGCTTTAGATAAAGATTTAGAAGAAAAATTAGCTAAAGCATTGAGTGAGTTTAAAGCAAACCACATATAAGGTTTTTAAATGTCCAATTTAAAAGAAATTAAAAGAAAAATAAAAAGTGTTCATAACACGCAAAAGACAACTAATGCTATGAAGCTTGTCTCTACTGCCAAATTAAGAAAGGCGGAAGAGGCAGCTAAAAAGTCAAAAGTTTTTGCTCAAAAAATTGATGAAGTTTTATCTGAAATTGCATTTAAGATTAATCAATACGAAGGACTTGATGATAAACTTCCGTTTTTTAGAAAAAAAGACAATATTGAAAAAATGGATATTATTTTCATTACTGCCGATAAAGGTTTATGTGGTGGTTTTAACATCAAAACCATTAAAACAGTAAATGAAATGCTTGAAGATTGTAAAGCAAAAAAAATCAAAGTAAGATTAAGAGCTATTGGTAAAACAGGTATAGAGTATTTTAATTTTCAAAATATTGAAATTTTAGAAAAGTATTTAGATACAAGCTCTAGTCCTGACTATGAAAAAGCATGTGCTATTATACAAAGTGCAGTAGATGATTTTGTAAACGAAGTAACCGATAAAGTTGTAATTGTGCATAATGGCTATAAAAATATGATTTCTCAAGAAATTCGTATTAATGAATTATTGCCAGTGCAAGCTATTGCAAGCAAGGAAGAACAAGAATCACAGTCTTTAATGGACTTAGAGCCAGAAGATGAAGAAATCTTAAATGACTTGTTAAAAACTTATTTTGAATATAATATGTATTTTTCTTTGGTTGATTCTTTGGCGGCTGAACATAGTGCAAGAATGCAGGCTATGGATAATGCAACCAATAATGCAAAAGCAAGAGTTAAACAACTTAACTTAGCTTATAATAAAGCAAGACAAGAATCTATTACCACCGAATTGATAGAGATTATCAGCGGTGTTGAGTCAATGAAATAAATTTAGGAGTGATGATGCAAGGTTTTATTTCTCAAGTTTTAGGACCAGTGGTTGATGTTGAATTTAAAGAATATCTTCCACAAATTAATGAAGCTATTATTGTTAATTATGAATTAGAAGGAAAAGAATGTAAGCTAGTTCTTGAAGTAGCTGCACATTTAGGCGATAATAAAGTAAGAACTATTGCTATGGATATGACTGATGGTCTTGTTAGAGGTTTAGCTGTAGAGGCAACTGGCAACCCAATCAGTGTTCCAGTGGGCGAAAAAGTTCTTGGAAGAATTTTTAATGTAACGGGTGATTTAATTGATGAGGGCGAAGAGATTAATTTTGATAAACATTGGTCAATTCACAGAGATCCTCCTCCATTTGAAGAGCAAAGCACAAAAAGCGAAATTTTTGAAACAGGTATTAAGGTAGTTGATTTGCTAGCTCCTTATGCTAAAGGTGGTAAAGTTGGTCTTTTTGGTGGTGCCGGTGTTGGTAAAACCGTTATTATTATGGAATTAATTCACAATGTTGCATTTAAACATAGTGGATATTCGGTTTTTGCTGGTGTTGGTGAAAGAACACGTGAAGGTAATGACCTTTATAATGAAATGAAGGAAAGTAATGTTTTGGATAAAGTTGCACTGTGCTATGGTCAAATGAATGAACCACCAGGAGCAAGAAATCGTATCGCATTGACAGGTCTTACTATGGCTGAGTATTTTAGAGATGAAATGGGACTTGATGTATTGATGTTTATTGATAATATCTTTAGATTTTCTCAATCGGGTTCAGAAATGTCAGCGCTTTTAGGAAGAATTCCTTCAGCTGTTGGTTATCAACCAACTCTAGCTAGTGAAATGGGTAAATTCCAAGAAAGAATTACATCAACCAAAAAAGGCTCTATTACTTCAGTTCAAGCAGTTTATGTACCAGCAGATGACTTAACAGACCCTGCTCCTGCAACTGTTTTTGCACACTTAGATGCAACTACGGTTTTAAATAGATCGATTGCTGAAAAAGGTATTTATCCAGCTGTTGATCCACTTGATTCTACTTCAAGAATGCTTGATCCACAAATTATAGGTGAAGAGCATTATAAAGTAGCACGTGGAGTACAATCAGTGCTTCAAAAATATAAAGATTTGCAAGATATTATTGCTATTTTGGGTATGGATGAGTTAAGTGAAGAAGATAAATTGATTGTTGAAAGAGCGAGAAAAATTGAAAAATTCCTATCTCAACCATTCTTCGTTGCAGAAGTATTTACAGGAAGTCCTGGTAAATACATTAGTTTAGAAGATACGATAGCAGGCTTTAAAGGTATTTTAGAAGGAAAATACGACCATTTACCAGAAAATGCTTTCTATATGGTAGGTGGAATTGATGAAGTTATTGAAAAAGCAGAAAAACTTAAGGCTTAATAATGGATAATTTAATACATATAGAGGTGGTAACACCTCTTGGTATGATTTATAATGATAATGTAAAATCTATTGTTCTTCCTGGAAGTGAAGGTGAGTTTGGTGTTTTAAAAGGACACGCATCTTTAATCTCTTCTTTAAAGGCAGGAATTATAGATATAGAAAAATCAGATTCAACTCATGAATTAGTTGCTATTGATTCAGGTCATGCAAAAGTATCTGAAACTAAAGTAAGTGTTTTAGCAAAAGGTGCTGTATGGGTTGGTGGAAATAGCGATAGTGAAATAGCAAAAAGATTAGAAGAAGCAAAAGATTTGATTAAATCTATGAGTAGTGATAGCGTTGCTTTGGCTTCTACTTTTGCTAAGATGGATAATAATGTAAGGCAAAAATAGTGGATTTTCAAGCAATTTTTCATTTCTTTGAAAATACAAGCTTAATCACTTATATTGTATTAGCTTGGCTTTCAGTGTATTTTATAGTTAGTTTTAGTATTTTATTTTCAAGATTAATGCTTATTAATAAATGGACTCAAAATGAAAGTCAAGCTTTAGAAGCTTTAATGAGAGGGGAAAAAGATTTAAGTCAGAGTGCGTCAATTTTAAAAAAATGCGTGGAAATTGATGAAACTAAAATGAACATTTATAAAAATTCTGTAGAAAAAAAAGCTACGATAGGATTAACTTGGCTTAGTATTATAGCTTCAACCTCTCCTTTTATAGGGCTTTTTGGTACAGTGATTTCTATACTTGAAACCTTTGGTGGTTTAGAAATGCAAAATTCTTTAAGTATTATTGCTCCTAAAATTAGTGAAGCTTTGGTGGCTACAGGTTGTGGGATTTTAGTGGCAATCCCTGCATATAGCTTTCATTTGATTATCAAACGCAAGGCTTATGAGTTGATTAATATCTTAGATAGTGAAATTAAGGTGCTGGTAAGTTCTATAAAGGCTTAATTTATGTTTTTAGAAGAAAAACCCGAATTAAATATTACACCTTTAGTTGATATTATGCTTGTGTTGCTTGCTATTTTGATGGTAACTGCGCCAAGTATTACATATGAGGAAAAAGTACAACTTCCTCAAGGTTCACAAAAAACTTCAAGTGCTCCAAATATTAAAAGTTTAATTGTAACAATTAATGCAAAAAAAGAAATTTTTATAGGAAAAGATAAATTTAATTTTGTAAGTTTTGCAGACAATATGAATGCTTTAAAACTTCAGTATAACACACAAGAGACAGTTTTCATAAGAGCAGATAAGAATCTAAAATATGATGATGTAATGAGTGTTTTGAGAACAATGAAACATTTAGGTTTCCAAAAAGTTGCTTTGCAAACTGAGTAGAAAATGGAAGAAAATTCTATACATAATTTTAAATCCTTTATTTATGCAATTTTAGTTTATTTTTTTGTTGTTTTCTTAGTTTTTTTTAAATTAATTGAACATAAACCAAAAGCTATTGAATATACTGATGATCCTAATAGTTTTATTAATATAGAACTTGGCGATAGTATAAATCAAAATCAAGTAAATATGATACAAGAATTGCAAAAAGAAAATTTGCAAAGCTTATTTGAAGAAAATCTTTTACAAAAATACACCACAAACAAAAGTGTCAATACGCAAAATATAGAACAGCAAGCAAGTGTTTTTAATGAGTTGTTTGGTAAAATAGAAGATTATCAAGAGGAACAAACAACAAAAGTACAATCTTCTATGCCCTCAAAAAAACCTACTTTTGCCCAAAGAGAAAAAATCAATGATTTTTCTAAACAACTCAATGAAAATTTAAAAATAAACCAAGAACTAGGACAATCTATTATAGAGCAAAAAATAGGTGTTTACGATCAATTTTTAGGTACTGTGAGAAAATACCTTGAAGATAGATGGAGGATTTATAATCCTAGTGGTAATTTAAGCATAGATGTAGAATTTGTAATTGATAATAATGGCTATTTTTATTTGCTAAGTGCTACTAGTGCACATAGTGATAGTTTTGATAAAAAAGCAAAAGAATTTTTACAAAATTTAGAAGGAAGATACATAACTTTACCTCCAAATGGTAAAATAAGAAAAATCAAAATGCAACTTAGTGATATAATTGAGTTCAAAACGGAGAAACAATGAAAAAAATACTAGTATTCTTATTTTTTTGTTCAGTATTATTTGGACAAGATGCAACAATATCTGTTGTTAATAAAGGTATGCAATTGCCTAAAATTTATATTAAAGATCAGTCTAAATTGAATGATTTAGATCTTAAAAAAAGTTTTTACAACATGCTTGTTAATGATATAAAAGTAAGTTCAAATTTTGAGATAACTCAAGATGAAAAACAAAGCGATTATATTTTTTCTTATATATTAAATAAAAACGGCAAGCTTTTAGATATTGATGTTGAAATTTTAGCTGCAAATGAAACTAAAACAAGATTTTATGAACAAATTCTTTCTATCGAAGAGTATCCATTTTTAGCACATAGAAGTGTTGCTCAAATGAATAAAAAGTTAGGTTTTGCTCCGGTTGATTGGATGGATCATAAAATTTTAATAGCTAGAACACAAGGTAGTAAGCAAAGTGATATTTTATTAGTAGATTATACTTTAACTTATCAAAAAGTATTGATTTCAAAAGGTTTAAATTTGTTTCCTAAATGGGCAAATAAAGAGCAAAATGCATTTTATTTTACTGCCTATGAAGATGAGATTCCAACTCTTTATAAATATAACATGAAAAATAAAAATATAACAAAAATCATTGCTAGCAAAGGTATGATGGTTGCTTCTGATGTGAGTGATGATGGTAAAAAAATTTTACTTACCATGGCTCCAAAAGACCAACCTGACGTATATTTGTATGATGTAGATTCAAAAAATCTGTCACAAATTACAAACTACTTGGGTATTGATGTAAATGGCAATTTTGTAGATGATGATAAAAAAATTGTATTTGTGTCTGATCGCTTGGGTTATCCAAATATTTTTATGCAAAATTTAGATTCAAATTTAACAGAACAAGTTGTTTTTCATGGTAAAAATAATTCTTCGGTTTCTACTTATAAACACTATATGGTTTATTCTAGTAGAGAAGTAAATCAAAGTGGAGTTTTTAATCTTTATTTAATGTCAACTCAAAGTGATTATATAAGACAACTTACCGCAAATGGTAAAAATCTTTTTCCAAGATTTTCTAGTGATGGAGAAAGTGTTGTATTTATTAAATATTTAGGTTCACAAAGTGCATTAGGGGTTATTAGAATTAATGCAAATAAAGCCTTTCATTATGGTTTAAAAGTAGGTAAAATTCAATCAATTGATTGGTAAAATATCAAAATAGCATTTTTTTTGTTATAATTAAGTATGATTTTTAAATAAAAAGGGGAAAGCAATGAAAAAAATCATTTTTGCTTCAATTACTGCATTTGCTGTTATTGTAAGTGGATGTGCTACAAAAAATACTAGTGTAAGTAGCTCAAGTAGTGTAGATGGTTCAAAAGGTAGTGGTGGTTCAGATAGATTTGAAAATCTTGAATCTTTAAATTCTGTTGCAAATGTATATTTTGATTTTGATAAATTTAATGTTAGATCGGATATGCAAAAAGTTATTGCAAATAATGCTAAGATTTTCAACAAAGAAGTTGCTAATGCTGCGATCGTAGTTGAAGGAAACTGCGATGAGTGGGGAACTGATGAGTATAATCAAGCTTTAGGTTTAAAAAGAGCTAAAGCAGTAAAAGAATCTTTAGTAGCTCAAGGTGTTAGCGCAGATAGAATTAGCGTTAAAAGCTACGGAGAAACTAATCCTGTATGTACTGAAAGAACAAAAGCATGCGATGCTCAAAATCGTCGTGCAGAATTTAAAATTGCAAAATAAAGTTTTAAATAAATGAAATTAAACTTATTATCAGTAGCTCTTTTAGGAGCTACTTTTTTACATGCTGAAATTTCAGCATTTGATGCAGGAAAAGTAGATACAAAAACACCTTATGGTTTAACTCAAAATGAAAAATTGCAATATGAAAATCAAGAACGCTTAAAAGCTTTAAATGAATATTATACAAATTTGACAAGCAAAATAAATATAGCAGTGGAAAACATAGAGGGTTTGCAAAGTGTCACTGAGGGATTAAATGCTCAGTATTCAAAAGCTAATACAAAATTGCTTTCATTAGAAGAAAACTATCAAAATTTTGATGCAAATATTACCCAAGAAATTCAAAATTTAAGAGCTTATATTGAAGAAAATAGACAAATTCAAGAAAAAAATCATCAAGAGATTCAAAAAGTTTTAGGTGAAATTACAACTTTAATCAATAAGATTAATGATGATTATATTTCCAAAGAAGATATGAATCAAACTATAACTTTTTTTCAATCTGAAATAGCTAGGGTGCAAAATCAAACAAAAATTACTCCAGTTGTTCCTGTTGTAAGTGATGATAATAAAACCCAAGAAATCATTCAAGATACAAATAAAACTCAAGATGAAGTGATTGAAGTAAAAGACGATAGTTGGAAAAAATTACAATCTAGCGAAATTTTGAAAAAAGCGATAGATGAAACTAATAAAAATCAATTTGAAGAAGCAAGAGAAAAATTTGAATATCTAATAAGTATTCACTATAAACCTGCTAGGTCTACTTTTTGGCTTGGAGAGATAAGATATAAACAGCAAGATTATGCAGGTGCTTTGGGATTTTATAAAAAAAGTTCTGCTATAAGCACTAAAGGTGATTATGTGCCAAAATTGCTTTATCACACGGCTATTAGCTTGGATAAAGTTGGAGATCCAAAAAGTGCTAATAAATTTTATAAGGCTTTAAAAACAGCTTATCCTGATAGTCCTGAAGCAAAAGTTTCACCAGATAGAAAATAACAAAGGAGATAAAATGGCTATAGAAAAAAATAGTGTAGTTTCAATGTTTTATGAGTTAAAAGATGCAAATACTAATGAAGTTTTAGAATCAAATATTTATGCTGAACCTATTTCTTTTATTTTGGGTAAAGGTCAAATTTTAGAAGGATTAGAGGAAGAAATTCAAAAGCTTAATGCTCCATGTAATGCTGATATTGTGATAAAAAAAGAAAATGCTTTGGGTGAATATGATGCAAATGCATTACAAACTTTACCAAAAGAGCAGTTTGCGGGGATTGATTTGCAAGTTGGTATGGAGCTTTTTGGCGAAGGTGAAGATGGTAATACAGTAAGAGTAATTGTTAGAGAAATTACTGAAAATGAAGTTACTATTGATTACAATCATGCTTATGCAGGAAAAGACTTGTTGTTTTCAATCAATATTGTAGATGTTAGAGCTGCAAGTGAAGATGAAATTTTAACAGGAATTATCGCAGGTAGTAGAAGTTGTGGATGTGGCGGTGGAGGACATCATCATGATCATCATCACGGCCATGGTGGTGGTTGTTGTGGAGGCCATGGCCATGGTGGCGGTGGTTGCTGCGGTGGTCATTAATGAATAGTGCATTTATTTTCCCAGGTCAAGGCTCCCAAAGTGTTGGCATGGGTTTGAGTTTTTATGATAATTCTAAAAAAGCAAAAGAATTGTTAGATAATGCTAGTGATTTTTGTAAAATTGATTTTAAAAATTTGCTTTTTAAAGAAAATGAAAATTTAAACAAAAGCGAATTTACGCAAATGGCCATAGTTTTAAACTCATTAATGGCTTATGAAGCGTTAAAAGAGCAAGTTAATATAGAAGCTAAGTACAGCCTAGGCCATTCGTTAGGAGAATTTAGTGCTTTAGCAACTCAAGATGCATTTAGTTTTTTAGATGTAATAGCGCTTGTTAATAAACGCGGTAAGTTTATGCAAGAAGATTGCTCTAAAATAGAAGCTGGTATGATGGTGATTTTAGGGCTTGAAGATAAAGTGGTAGAAGAACTTTGTCAAAAGGCATTAAGCGAAGAAAAAAGCATTTTTGCTGCTAATTATAATTGTGATGGGCAAATTGTAGTAGCAGGTTTAAAACCTGATTTAGCTTCTTATGAGAGTGAGTTTAAAAATGCAGGAGCTAAAAGAGCCATGCTTTTGAATATGAGTGTTGCAAGCCATTGTCCATTATTAAAAAATGCATCTTTGAAACTTACAAAAGAATTAGAACCTGTTTTAAAAGAGAGTTTTAAAAGCGTAGTATCAAATGTTAATGCAAAAACATATAATGATAAAAATCAAGCTCTAACGCTTTTAAGCGAGCAACTCATCAAGCCTGTTCTTTATAAACAAAGCATTAAGGCAATAGATGAAGAAGTAGATTTTTATATAGAATTTGGTGCAAGTGTGTTAAAGGGCTTAAATAAAAAAATCACTCAAAAAGAAACTTATGCCTTAAGTAAAATAGAAGATATTGATGAAATTTTAAAGGTAATTAAATGAAAATAGCTATTTTAGGAGCTATGCCTGAAGAGGTCACTCCTTTACTAGAAACATTAAAAGAGTATCAATCAATAGAATATGCAAACAATACTTATTATCTTGCAAAATATAAAAATCATGAATTAATTATTGCTTATTCTAAGATAGGGAAAGTAAATTCCACTCTTAGTGCGGCTATTATGATAGAAAAATTTAAAGCCGAGCTTTTGCTCTTTACAGGTGTAGCAGGCGCTTTTAATCCTAGTTTAGAAATAGGAGATTTAATTTATGCAACAAAATTAGCTCAATATGATTTAGATATCACAGCTTTTGGGCATCCACTTGGCTATGTTCCAGGCAATGAAATTTTTATAAAAACAGATGATAAGTTAAATAATCTTGCTATAGGGGTTGCTAAAGAACTTGGTGTTAAATTACAATCAGGTGTTATAGCTACAGGTGATGAGTTTATTTGCGATGAGAATAAAAAAGCAAAGATTAGAGAAATTTTCGGTGCAGATGCTTGTGAAATGGAGGGAGCTAGTGTAGCTTTGGTGTGTGATGCTTTAAAAATTCCATGTTTGATTTTAAGATCAATGAGTGATAAAGCAGGCGAAAAGGCTGAATTTGACTTTGATGAGTTTGTAGAAAAATCCGCTAAAATTTCAGCTAATTTTGTTTTAAAAATTTGTGAGAAATTATGATAAATCTTAGCAAAAGACTAATTAGAGAAGTTGCAAAAGCAAATGCTAAATTTTCCTTAATAGGGGATAATGATAAGGTTTTATTGGGACTTAGTGGCGGGAAAGATTCTCTAGCTTTAGTACATCTTTTAAAACGTATGCAAGCGCATGCGCCTTTTAAATTTGAACTTAAAGCAGTAACTTTAAGTTATGGTATGGGTGAGGATTATACCAAGCTTCATAATCACTGCAAAGAGCATGGTATTGGTCATGAAGTAATTGATTCTAATATTTATGAAATTTCAGGCGATACTATTAGAAAAAATTCAAGCTTTTGCAGCTATTTTTCAAGAATGAGGCGCGGAGCTTTATACACTTACGCCTTAGAAAATGGTTTCAATAAATTAGCTATAGCTCATCATTTAGATGATGCAGTGGAAAGTTTTTTTATGAATTTTATTTACAATGGTGCTCTTAGAAGTCTAGCTCCAAAATATAAAAGCAAAAGAGGTGTAGAGGTTATTCGTCCTTTGATTTTTGTAAGAGAAAGACAATTAAGAGAAAATGCTATTAATAATAAATTAGAAGTTATTGGTAATGAATTTTGTCCTGGTATGAAGTTAAGTGAAAAAAATGTAAAATTTCCTCATGCAAGAGAAGAGGCAAAGCAACTTTTGGCAAATTTAGAAAAAGAAAATCCAAAATTATTTACAAGCTTAAAAACTGCATTTGAAAATATCCACACGGATAGTTTTTTTATGGTTAAGGATAATGACTAAACTTTTAGTTGTTGTTGATTATCAAAATGATTTTATCGATGGTAGCTTGGGTTTTGAAAAAGCTACCAAGATAAAAGATAATATTCTTGCTCTTTTGAAAAATCATCAAGGTGATATTGTTTTTACTTTTGATACGCATGATGAGAATTATTTAAAAACCCAAGAAGGAAAAAATTTACCTATTTATCATTGTATTAAAGATACTTTGGGTTGGCAAATGCCAAGTGATTTTGATGTGTATTTAAAAAATGCAAAAAAAATCTTTTATAAGAATGCTTTTGGTAGTTTAGAATTGGCTAATTTTTTAAAACAAAATTATTATGAAAGTATAGAATTTTGTGGTTTGGTTTCACATATTTGTGTATTTAGTAATATTATTTTAGCTCAAAGTGCTAGTATCAACTCAAAAATCATATTGCATAAAAATGCAACAGCAAGTTTTAATAAATCTTTAGAAAATAGTGCTTATGAAATTTTGCAAGCTTATGGCGTAGAACTTTTATAAAATGCAAGGTTTTATCTTACACACTCAGAGTGTAAAAGATGAGGATTTGATTGTCTATCTTTTAAGTTCTAAAAGAATTATTAAAAGCTATAGATTTTATGGAATGAGACATTCTAATATTTTAAGTGGATATAAAATTGATTTTGAGCTTGAGGAGAGTTCGAGGTTTTTACCACGTTTAAAAGATGTTTTACATATTGGTTTTTCATGGATTTTAGATAGAGAGAGAATGTTTTTTTGGCAAGAATTTATCAGACTTTTTTATCGGCATTTAAAAGATGTTGAGGAAATTGATAGTTTTTATTTTGAGCTTTTAGAAGATTGTGCTAAACGTTTTGAAAAACAAGATTGCAAGCGTGTTATAGTAGATGCTTATTTAAAAATTTTAAATTTTGAAGGACGTTTGCATAAAAGCTTTGTATGTTTTTATTGCGATGAATATATACAAAAAAACGTTGTATTGGTAAGAGCTTTTTTACCAGCACATAAAAAATGTGCTTTTGGTTATGAGTTTAAAACTAAAGATCTTGCAAAGTTTTATGAAAATTTTAATTCATCGCATTTTAGCGATGAATATATTGATAATTTATATAAAATCATTAAAGAGGGTTTTTAAGGGTAATATCATACATCATAATAGCCTCTTGTCTTAATTTTGCGATGATATTTGCACTATCAATATGTGTATTTTTTATAATAGCTTCCTTGCTATTTTTAATATCTTCAAGCAAATTTCCAAGTTGTTTTTGAGAACTTTGTAGGCAAGTGCTTATACATTTTGGTTGGGTTTGTTGTAAAATTTGCTCGAAATTTAAACTTTGATTGTTAAGCTTTGAAGCATGTGCTGCTAAATTGTTTGCACTTGTTCTAATGCCACCTAATGCTTTGTAAATCCCTTTTGAATTGATATGAGCTGCCATGAACCTTCCTTGTTTTATGGTATCTCTTCATTCATATTGCTTAGAAATTTACAAGCAAAAATCATTCCTTATTGAAAAATTCTTGAATATATTTTCGCATAATATCTGCATCATTAATACGATTAACACAATCTCTAAAATTAGAAGCATCTTCATAACCTTTAGAATATTCATGCAAATGTTTTCTAAAGATACTTATGCCTTGTTCTTTATAATGCTTTAACATTTCTTCAAAATGCGCGAATATAATTTTATTTTTCATAGCCTTTTCGATTTTTTTACCAGTTTTTATCTCATGAAATATCCAAGGTTTTCCTATGCTTGCACGCCCTATCATTAAAGCATCGCAATTTGTAATTTCAAATACTTCTTTAGCATTTTCTGCACTAATATCACCATTTGCTACTAAAGGAATTTTGATATTTTCTTTGGCTAAAGCTATGGCTTCATAATCAGCATTTCCGCTATACATTTGTTTTCTAGTGCGACCATGCATACTGATAAAATCTACTCCAGCATTTTCACACGCTTTGGCAATAGCAATGGGATTTTTTTTATCAAACCCTAATCTTACTTTGACACTAGTTAATTTTTTATTACTTGTTTTTTTGATAAGCTCTAAAATTCTTTGCAGTTTATCAAGATCTTGCAAAAGAGCACTACCTGCGCATTGTTTTATAACTTTATTTACAGGACAACCACAATTAAAATCAATTCCATCTATAAAATCAAAACGATTTAAAATTTCTACCGCTTTTTGAATTACGCTTTCATCTGAACCTGCAATTTGAACTATATAAGGGCTTTCAAGTTCAGCTTTTTCTAACATTTTAAGAGTTTTTGAGCTCTCATATACTAAGGCATTAGAACTTATCATTTCACTAATGGTTACATCAGCCCCAAATTGCTTAACTAAATTTCTTAAAGGCAAGTCTGAAAAACCTGCCATAGGGGCTAAAAATAAAGGTTTTTTGCTAAAATCTATCATTGTATTAATTTTTCAAGCTCTATTTTTTTATTATGTTCTCTTAAAAAGAGCAAGAGCCTAAAGTCTTTATGCTCATTTTGATCATTTCCTAATTCATTAAGCAATTCATCATACATGCCAAATTCTGCTAAAGTATAAAGATAAGCTCTTAAAGCTTGAGAATGATTATCTTTTAACTTTTTAAATAAAGCAATTAATATTTGAGGTTCTATTTTTTTGCAAAGTATTTTAGCACAGTGCAAATATGATTTATCATCTAAGGTATTCATACTAAGTAAAACTTCGATTTCAGCATGATTTAATTCTAAGTTTTCTTTTTCAAACCTACTTAAAAGCAATAAAATATCATCTTGATTTTTTTGTATTTTTAGTGTTTTAATTTGACTATAGGGCGCATTTTCTAACACTATTTTATAAGCAAAAATTTCTAGCTCATCTACTAAGGTATCTTTGTTTTTGATAAAAGAAAAAGCATAATTGCTATCATTTTGAAAGTGATTTTTTTCATTTAAAATAAAAATTTCATTATTTGGATCTAGCTTGTATTTTTTTAATTCTACAAATTCCTTTTTATCTAAGTTCTCAAAAATATCAATAATTTCATCTATTTTAGGATTTTGAATTTTTTCTTTAAAACAAAGAGCTTGCGTATCTTTTGCTATGTTTTGAAATTCTTGAGTTTTAAATTTAACCTTGCTTGCTTTTTTTAAAAAAATATCAATAATAAAATTTTCATAATTTTTACTATCTTTAATTAGATTTTTATATTGTAAATGTTTTAAAAAGCCATAAAAACTCATATGTGCTAAAGCTAATATCATCAAAAATAAAGCAGGCAAAACAACCCATAAGCTAATAGGCAAATTTAATTCAAAAGTAGAAATTGCAAAAGTATAATTTCCTAAATTTAGATTATAAACTAATGCTGCAACAATTAAAAGATAAACTAAACTTGCAAAGAGAAACAATCTTATTTTCATAGCTTTTTCCTTTTTTCTAGGGTTTCACGGCAATTTATGCAATATTTTGCATGAGGTTTAACCTTAAGTCTTTCAGGATGAATATCATCTTCACAATACTCACAAATACCATAAGTATTGTTATCTATTTTGCTTAATGAATGTTTAATTTCTTCTAGTTCAGCTTTTAAATTTTCATTAATTTTAAAATCAATATGAGAGCTATTGTCAATTTGTTGTAAATCAACTTCATCTCTAGGTTCACTATCTTGTAGGTTATGGATATTGTCTATATTACCTTGCAGTTCTTGTAAAATTTCTTTTTGTCTTTGAAGTAATATATTTTTAAATTCTTCAAGATTTAATTCTTGCATAAACGCTCCTATTTGTGATATGGGTGATTTGTATTAATGCAAAATGCACGATAAATTTGCTCTAAAAGCATAGTTTTGGCAAATTTATGCACTAAGGTCATTTTACTAAGAGCTATACTTGTATGCATTTGTGCAATAAATTCTTGCTCAAATCCATAAGCACCACCTATAAAAAATGAAATTTCATTTTTATCTTGCAATAATTTTGCAAATTCTACACTTGTAAATTCTTTACCTTTTTCATCTAATGCTATGCAAAAACCTTTTTTATAAGGACTTAGTGTATTTGTATAAGATTTTTTTGCTTCTATGGCATTAGCGTTTTGCGCTTGATTAATTTTGTTATTAAAAACACATATATCATTAAAACTGCAAAATTTTTTGATGAGTTTGGTATAATGCTCATCTATCTTGCTAAATTCATCATTATTATTTTTTTGAATGCTTAAAAGATTGATTTGCATTTTTTAGTTTTTAGAAAAAAACCTTAAAAAATCTGCTATAAATTTTTTATGTTCGCTTCTTTCCACAATCGCATCAATCAATCCATGTTCAAGTAAAAATTCAGCCTTCTGAAAGCCTTCTGGTAAATCAGCTCCTATGGTTTGTTTAATTACCCTAGCTCCTGCAAAGCCTACTAAAGCACCGGGTTCAGCCATGATGATATCTCCAAGCCAAGCAAAAGACGCGCTTACACCACCCATGGTCGGATCAGTTAATACTGAAATATAAGGAAGTTTTTCTTCTGCTAATAGTTTTAATGCCGCGCTAGTTTTACTCATTTGCATTAAAGAATAAGTACTTTCTTGCATTCTAGCTCCACCGCTTGCACTTACTATAACAACAGGAGTTTTTTTCTCAATCGCTCTTTCAATGGCTCTAAGAATTTTTTCACCTTCTACTGAGCCTAAACTTCCACCCATGAAAGAAAAATCAAAAACAACTAATTGAGTTTTAATGCCATCTATATTACATTCACCACTTATTACAGCGCTTTTTCTTCCTGTTTTTTCCTCATTTTCTGCTAATCTTTTTTTATATGATTTACTATCTACAAATTTAAGCGGATCGATTGCATGTAGGTCTTTATCCATTTCCACAAAAGAGCCTTCATCGCTAAGCAATTCAATGCGTTTTAGAGGGTCTAATCTCATATGAAAATTACATTTAGGGCAAACATTATAACAAGTTTCTATTTCTTTATAATACATTAACGCATGGCAAGAATTACATTTTACCCAGTGATTTGGAGCTTCACTTGGAGTAGCTTGTTTGCGTCTTATACTAGAAAAAATATCTAAAAAATTCATTATCTCTACCTAAAATAAAAATTTTAAAATTATAGCAAGATTTTATTATTTTTAAAATCTTGCGCCCAACATAAACTCGAATTTACTTAAATCGTCTTTTGAGTTGGTGTTAAATGGTTTAGCAAAAACTAAATTTAAAGCACCTAGTGGGGTTAGCCACTCAAAACCAACACCTGTACTCCATCTTTGAATTTGACTTAAAGAACTCTCTCCTATAGCACCATAATCAAAAAATACACTACCTCTAAGTTTGATTCTATCAAAAAGCGGAAAACTAAGTTCTACAGAATTTGCAAAAGCCACTGTACCACCTGTTTCATCACCCCATTCATTTTTAGGACTCACACTTCTTCTATCAAAACCTCTAATAGTTCCTATACCACCAAGATATAATTTTTCATTGATAGGCAAATAGCCTTGATCCCATACCTTATAAAAACTTGCTTTATAACGATAAATCAAATCCCAGCCTATAAATTCTTCCAAACCTTGATAATAATTAAACTTAGTAGTAGAGCTTATAAATTCTTGATCTCCACCTAAGCCCGCATATTCAAGCGAAGTTGAGGCGATAAAACCTGATCTTGGTAAATAATAATCATCTGTATTGTTAAATACTATCGAAGGAGTAATGGAGCTTTTATAGGTTTTTCCAAGTTTATATCCTTGAGCAATTAAGCGATCACTTAAATGATAAATATCACTTTGCTCAAGGTTATAAGTTAAATCAACACTTGTATATCTTCCTAAAGTTTTACCAACGCTTATGTCAAAACCATAGTTTCTTTCATCATAGCTATCCCATTCTAAACGATCTGAATATAATGATCCTCCAAGAGAATAATCACTATCATTTACTCTAGGATTTCTTAAAGATACTTTACCTGAAAGTGTATCATCGCCTTTGTCTATACTCACACTTCCTTTCATACCAGAGCCTAAGATATTTGCATCAGATAATGAAGCGCTAAGCAAAATTCCATCACTAGTTCCATAGCCAATACCACCTGAAATGGCCCCAGTTGAAGCTTCTTTGACTTCTACTATCAAATCAATATGCGTATCATCTACTCTTTGTTCTTTAATGTCTACATTTTCAAAATATGCAGTTCTTCTTAGGGCATTTCTTGAGTCTATTAAATCAGTTCTATTATAAAGATTGCCTTCAGTTAGGTAAAGCTCTCTACGAATAACTCTATCAACTGTTTTGGTGTTACCTGAGATGATGACATCTCTTATATATACTTTTTCGTTTGGTATGACTTTAAAAATAATCATAGCTTCATGATTTTCTTTATCTTTTTGTATATCAGGTATAACTTGTACAAAAGCATAGCCTAAATCTGCTGTTTTAGTTTCTATAGTCTTTATATCTTCTCTTAGTTTTTCTATATTAACTATTTTTCCAACACTTAATTTTAAATCATTTGCCAAAGCTTCATTTTCTTCATCACTAAAAATTGGATTAAAAATTTTAATCCCTTTGACTTTATAAACCTCACCCTCGTTGATAAAATAAGTCAAATCAGCTTGATAGGTATCTGTGTAAGTATTTAAAAAAGCAGGAGATACACTTACATCAAGATAACCTTCTTTTAAATACACATCTGAAATTCTTGAGCTATCATTTGCTAAATCAAAGATTTTAAGCTTACCATCATTAAAACCCCACATCCAGCCTAGGGCTTCTCTTTGTTTATTTGCTATTGCAGGTTCAACATCTGAATAACTTAAATTTTTTGCACCGCTTAAATGTACTTTTTCTATGATGATATTTTCCCCACGGTTTACAACAAAAGTAAGTTTTAATGAGCTTGAATTACTTAATTTTTCATCTTTGATTTCTACAACAGTGTCATAAAAACCTTTGGCTTGATAAAAAAGTTTAATTTTTTCAGCAGCTTCTTTAGCTGAATTTTCATCATATAAAATTCCAGGTTTTAAGCCAACAAGGCTTTCTATTTGCTTTCTATCGTTACTTGCTATACCTTGAATGTCTATTTTGCCAATGGAAGGTTTTTCTATTACTTTAAAAGTTAGCACTCCATTTTTTTCTTCTACTACTATATCTTTAAAATAATTTCTATCAAAAAGATTTTTAATCGCTGTATCTATGCTAGCAGGATCGATTTTTTGTCCTATTTTTAATTTAGAAATCGCAATAGCACTTTCTTTAGAAAGTTGCGATAAGCCTTCAAATTTTATATCTTTAATTGTAGCTGCACATAAAGAACTTGAGAGTGCAAAGAAAACAAACCATTTTTTCATTATTCTACCTAAATTTTTATATACAAAATCGTTATAATACCAAAATATTTTTAACTAATGCTTTTTAAGGAAAATTTATGAAAGTAGGTATAGTCGGACTTGGCTTAATAGGTGGATCTTTGGGTCTTAGCTTAAGAAAGAATAAATTAATAGATTTAGTTTGCGGATATGATATAAACAAAGAATTTGAACAAATCGCGCTAGAGCGAAAATTAATAGATAAAATTGTTTCTTTTGAAGAGTTGAAAAAATGTGACGTGATTTTTTTAGCTATTCCTGTAAGAGCTATTGTAAAAATCTTAAAAGAATTTCAAGATATTTCTAAAGATTGCACCATCATTGAGCTTGGAAGTACAAAAGAGGAAATTATTAAAAATTTACCTCCTTATTTGAAAAGTCAATTTATCGCAGCTCATCCTATGGCAGGAACTGAAAATAGTGGCCCAAATGCAGCTATAAAAGATTTATATAAAAATGCAGTTTGTGTTTTGTGTGATGTGCAAAATGCTGATCATATTCATCAAAAAAGGGCTATAGAAATTTTTTCAGATTTAGGAATGAAGCTTGTATTTATGGATAGTATTGCGCATGATCATCATGCTTCTATCATTTCACACTTACCGCATGTGATTAGTTTTTCTTTGGCAAATTTTGTGATGAAAGAAGAAAATAAAAAAAATATAGCTCACCTAGGAGGTCCTTCTTTTAAAGATATGTGTAGGATTGCCAAATCAAACCCTCAAATGTGGAGTGGTATTTTTGAGCAAAATAAACAAAATTTATTAAATTCTATTGATTTATTTCAAAAAGAACTACAAGAATGTAAAAAAATGATAGAAAAATGTGATATAAATGAGCTTGAAACTTGGATTAAAAGTGCAAATAAATTAAGAGAAATTTTATAAAATTTTTTATAATTTACTCTTAATTTGCTAAAGAATAATATATTTTTAAAAAATATAGATTGAAAGTGAAAATATGGTTTTTGCGCGTAAAAGATCAAATAAAAAATGGATTTTTGTAGTTTTTTTAATACTTTTAGCCTTTGTGGTGTTTGTTTTAAATACAAAGTTGTTTGAAAAAAATCCTCCGTTGATTCAAACAAAATCAGATGTAATTTATAGTAATCTAACAGATCCTATATCCATAGAAATAAGCGATGAAAGTGCTTTAAAAGATATAAAAGTTACTTTATTTAAGGCAAATGAGTTAAATGGCGAAATACTTGTTAATGAGCGTGTTAAAGGCAATAAAAAAAGCATTCATTTTGATTTAAAATTACCAAAACCAGCTTATAAAGAAAAAGTCGATTCTTATAAACTTGTAATAGAAGCAAGTGATGGTAGTTTTTGGAATTTCTTTTTAGGAAATCAAGCACTTAAAGAAGTAAAAGTTATCATTGACACCAAAAAACCACTTGTAGAAATTTTAGATAACTCTTATCAAATCGAACAAGGTGGAGTAGGTAGTGTGGTATTTAAAGCAAGTGATGAGAATTTACAAGAAGTTTATATTACAACCGATAAAGATAAAATTTTTAAAGCAACTCCTTATGTGAAAGAGGGATATTATGCTGCTTTGATTCCTTGGGAGGCTACTGATGAGCATTTTAGAGCTTATGTGGTGGCAGTAGATAAAGCAGGTAATGTAAACAAACAAAGAATTAGATATTATTTTACTAATAAAAAATACCGTGTATCAAATATAAAAGTAAGTGATAGATTTTTAGATGGCAAGATTGAATTTTTAGCACAAAAATATGCTCCAAAAGATAGAGAATTAAGCAGGCTTGAAAAATTTAAATTTGTGAATGAAGATTTGAGAGCTTCTAATGAAGTTATCATTCATGATATTACAAGTAAAGTTCCTGATACTATGATTAATAATTTTAAAGTTAATCTTTTCAAGCCTTTAAAAAATGGCCAAAAAGTAGCTGATTATGCTGATCATAGATTTTATTCTTATAATAATCAAGCATTTAGTAGCTCTTATCATATGGGGCTTGATTTAGCAAGCGTAAAAGAAGCACCTATCATTAGCAATAACGATGGTGAAGTGGTATTTGTGCAAGAAAATGGAATTTATGGATTAAATATTATTGTTTATCATGGCTTTGGTATTTATACTCTTTATGGACACTGTACTAATGTGGATGTAAATGTAGGAGATAGAGTTAGAGCAGGTGATGTTATAGGTACTACAGGTACTACAGGCTTAGCACTTGGAGATCATGTGCATTTTGGTATTTTAGTTCAAGGGGTTGAAGTGCGTCCTGAGCAATGGCAAGATGCAAAATGGATAAAAGAAAATATCTATAATGTACTAGAATCAAGTAAAAAAAGAATTTTGAGTGAATAAAAATGAATCAAACAACAATAGCAAAAGAAGTTAAAGGTGTTGGCATAGGTTTGCACAAGGGTGAGCCTATTAGTATAAAATTAGAGCCATTAGAAGCTGGCAGCGGTATAGTGTTTTATAGAAGTGATTTAGGAATTTCTTATGAAGCAAAACCTGAAAATGTCATCGATACGCAAATGGCTACTGTGATAGGCGATCATAGAGGTTATGTATCTACTATAGAGCATTTAATGAGTGCGATTAATGCTTATGGTATTGACAATGTGCGTATAGTTTTAGATGCTAATGAAGCTCCTGTAATGGATGGTAGTAGCATAGGCTTTTGTATGATGCTTGAAGAAGCAGGCATAAAAGAGCTTGATGTGGCTAAAAAAATTTTAGTGATTAAAAAAAGTGTAGAAGTAAAAGAAGGCAATAAATTTGTGCGTTTAAGTCCTACGGATATGCCTATTATAAACTATACAATCGAATTTGATAATCCTATCATAGGTAAGCAAAATTATTGTTTTGAATTTAGCAAACAAAACTACATAGAGCAAATAGCAAGAGCAAGAACCTTTGGATTTTTAAAAGATGTTCAAGCTTTAAGAGCTATGAATTTAGGTCTTGGTGGAAGTTTAGAAAATGCTGTTGTAATTGATGATAATCGTATTTTAAACCCTGAAGGTTTGCGTTTTAAAGATGAATTTGTGCGCCATAAAATTTTAGATGCTATTGGGGATTTAACCTTGCTTGGATGTAGAGTTTTTGGAGATTATACTTCTTATGCAGGTTCGCACAAACTTAATCATCTTTTAACCAAAGAACTTTTAAAAGATCCTAGTGCCTATGAAGTGGTAAGTTTAGAAAAAAGTGCATATAAAGTTTATGAAAAGGTTTTTGCATAAAAAAGGTTACTTTACTTTTAAATGCCATAGCAAAACCTTTGATGCTTGGTATTTATGAAAATGATGTATTAATAAAAACCATTGAGAATGATTTAAAAGCTAGTGAAGTTTTGCCAAAAATATTGCAAGATTTACTTTCACAATATGAGTTTGAAAAGCTTATTTATGTGCATGGGCCAGGCTCTTACATGGGTATAAAGATTTCTTATGTTTCTTTTAAAACTCTAGCTATAGTTAAAAACATTCCTTTAAAAGCTATTAGTGCTTTTGAGTTAAACAATAATGCTCCTATAGCCGCTAATAAGCATTTGTGTTTTGTAAAAAAAGATGATGAAGTTGTTTTAGAAAAGACACAAGCGGGAAGCTTTTTTATGCCCCAAAGTTTAAAAGGTTTAAATTTTAGTAAAGAAAATACGCCTTTTTATGTTTTAGATGCGATTAATTAAGGTAAAAAATGAAGATTTTAGTTCCTGCTACAAGTGCAAATTTAGGTCCTGGTTTTGATTGTTTGGGTTTGAGTTTAAAATATTTTAATCAAACTATAGTTGAAAAATCTAAATTTTTTAGCATTAGCATACACGGAGAAGGTGAAAATAATATCTATCTTAAAAAAAATAATACCTTTGTTAATATTTTTTATGAAATTTATCAAAGACTTAGCGGTAAAAAAGACAATTTCCGTTTTGTTTTTCAAAATAATATCCCTTTAGCAAGAGGCATGGGAAGTTCTTCTGCTGTGATAGTTGGATCTATTGCTTGTGCTTATGAATTAAGTGGGTTTAAAGCGGATAAAAATGCCATTTTAAATGAAGCTTTGAAATATGAAAACCATCCAGATAACATAGCTCCAGCAGCACTTGGGGGTTTTGTGTGTGCATTAACTCATAATGAAAAAGTTTTAGCTATAAAAAAAGAAGTGGATAAAGACTTGCAAGCTGTTATAGCTATACCAAATGTAGCGATGAATACTCAAAAATCAAGAGCAGTTTTAGCTAAAAAAATCAACCTAGAAGATGGTGTTTTTAATCTTTGCCATGCTTCATTTTTAACCGCTTGTTTTTTAGAGAAAAAATATGATTTATTAAAATATGCAAGTTTGGATAAACTTCATCAAAATCAAAGAATGAAGCTTTTGCCAGAACTTTTTGAAGTGCAAAAACTAGCTTTAGATAATAATGCTCTCATGAGCACGCTTTCAGGCTCAGGCTCGAGTTTTTTTACTCTTGCTTATAAAGATGATGCCAAAAAGATCAAAGAAAAAATCAAAAATAAATTTGCTAAATTTAGAGTTGAACTTTTAGAATTTGATGATGAGGGCTTTAAAATTTGCTAAAAATTCCAAAAAAAAGATATAATTTTGAAAAATCATATACCCATTAGAATGTGCATTGTTTGCAAAGGCCGTTATGAAAAGCAAGGTTTGCATCAATTCCAAATAAAAAATTCTCAAATTATCACTAAAGTGGAATTTGGCAGGAGTTTATATATTTGTAATTCATGTTTTGATAAAGATGAAAAAACATTGCAAAGGGCTTTTATGAGAGCTTGCAAAGGCAATTTTCATGGTAATATAAATCAGCAGGATTTAAAGGAGATATTTTTTAATGGCAGATGTAAAGATTAGTGAGATCGCTCAAGAGTTAGGATATACAAGTAAAGAAATTATAGAAAAAGCTAATGAAATGGGCTTAGAAGATATCAAATCCCCTAATAAAAAAGTATCTTCTGAAATCGCAGAAGCGATTTATCAATACGTTCAATCAGGTGAAATACTAGATGTGGTAAAAAAAGTAGCCAAACCTAAAAAAGAAAGTACGGTAAAAAAAACTACTAAAAAAGAAGAAAGTAAAAAAGAAGAGAAAAAAACTACTACCAAAAAAGAAAGTAAAAGCCCTGCTAAAGTAGTAAGTGAAAAAAAAGAAGAAATCAAAAAAGAAGAAAAACAACCTGAAAATCCTATAAAAAATGAAGTATTGGAAGAAAAAAAAGAAGAAATTAAACTCGATGAAAAGCTAGGTTCTAATTTAAATTTAGCCAAAAGAAGAGGCTTGGTCATCGTTAAAAAGAAAAAAGAAGAAGGCAAAGAAACTCAAATAAATAAAGAAGAAAAAGCTAGTACACAAACTACTCAAGGTTTAAGCCTTAGTATGATTTTTTCAAATTCAGATGAGAATTTAAAAAGAAAGAAAAAAGAAAAGAAAAATCATCCTGTAGCAAGCAAAAAAGAAAGCACTACTAAAATGGATCTTTTAGGAGATAAAGACTTTGCTGATATTTCTTTAGAAGATGATGATATGGTAGTTTTACCTGATTTTAGCGTAAAAGAAAATAAACCAGCACAACCAGCAAATAAAAAACAACCAAATATCTTAAAGCAATCTTTAAATAATTCTATCAATCCATTTGGCGAGGGTGGTATACAAAGAAGAAGTCGTAAAAAGCCACCTAAAAAGGTAGAAAAAAAAGAAAGCGAAGCGATCACAAGTGTAAGTATACCTAAAGAAATTCGTGTGTATGAATTTGCTGAAAAACTTGGTAAAAATACCGGAGAAGTTATCTCTAAACTTTTCATGCTTGGTATGATGACGACTAAAAATGACTTTTTGGATGAGGATGCTATAGAAATTCTTGCAGCTGAATTTGGCGTGGAGATTAATATTATCGATGAAGCTGATGAGTTTGATTATGTAAAAGATTATGATGAAAATCAAACAGAAGAAAATTTAAGCCAAAGAGCTCCAGTTATCACTATCATGGGGCATGTGGATCATGGTAAAACTTCTTTGCTTGATTATATAAGAAAATCACGTATTGCAAGTGGCGAAGCAGGAGGGATCACTCAGCATGTTGGTGCTTACATGGTGGAAAAAAATGGTAGAAAAATCACTTTTATTGATACTCCAGGCCATGAGGCATTTACTGCTATGCGTGCAAGGGGAGCTAGTATAACGGATATTGTTATTATCGTAGTAGCTGCAGATGATGGGGTAAAACCACAAACTAAAGAAGCGATTAATCATGCAAAAGCAGCTAATGTACCTATCATCATCGCTATTAATAAAATGGATAAAGAAAACGCAAATCCTGACATGGTAAAAACCCAGCTAGCAGAAATGGATATCATGCCAGTAGAATGGGGTGGAAGTCATGAGTTTGTGCCAGTTTCAGCTAAAAAGGGTGATGGTATAGAGGATTTACTTGAAATTGTATTATTACAAGCTGATATTTTAGAGCTTAAAGCAAATCCAAAAGCCCATGCTAAAGCAAGTATTATAGAATCTTCAGTGCAAAAAGGTAGAGGTCCTGTGGCTACTATCATCGTGCAAAATGGTACTTTAAGAGTAGGAGATACTGTCGTAGCAGGGGAAGCTTATGGTAAAGTGCGTGCTATGAGTGATGATCAGGGCAAAGCTTTAAAAGAAATAGGCCCAGGTGAGTGTGGGGTGATCATAGGTCTTAGTGAAGTAGCTGATGCAGGAGAAACTCTAATAGCTGTAGATAGCGATAAACAAGCAAGAGAATACGCTAATAAACGCCATGAATACAACCGCCAAAAAGAACTAAGCAAATCCACTAAAGTAAGCATAGATGAGCTTGGTGCAAAAATTAAAGAAGGTAATTTAAAAGCCCTTCCTGTGATCTTAAAAGCAGATGTACAAGGTTCACTTGAAGCGATTAAGGCGAGTTTAGAAAAACTTAAAAACGATGAGATTAAGGTTAATATCATCCATAGTGGGGTAGGTGGGATTACTCAAAGTGATATAGAGCTTGCAAGTGCTAGTGAAAACTCTATCGTTTTAGGCTTTAATATACGCCCAACTGGTGAGATCAAAGAACGTGCTAAAGATAAAGGCGTAGAGATAAAAACTTATAATGTTATTTATAATTTGCTTGATGATGTAAAAGCCTTACTAGGTGGTATGATGAGTCCTATCATCTCTGAAGAACAACTTGGTCAAGCTGAAATTCGCCAAGTGATCAATGTACCAAAACTAGGCCAAATCGCAGGTTGTATGGTGACAGAAGGCACGATCAATCGTGGTGCGAAAATCAGGCTCATTAGAGATGGGGTTGTGGTATTTGAAGGTAATGTAAGCTCACTCAAACGCTTTAAAGATGATGTAAGAGAAGTTGCAAAAGGCTATGAATGCGGTGTAGGCATAGAAGGTTGTAATGATATGAGAGTGGGCGATTATATAGAAAGTTACAAAGAAGTTGAGGAACAAGTAAGCCTATGAACCCAGCTGAAATCAAAAAGCTACGCACAGAAAGCATTTTAAAAGAGCTTATACCAGAAGCTTTAGCAAATTTAGACAACGAAGCTTTAAAAAATTTGTGCGTAGTGGATGTAGAGTGTAAAAAAGGCAGATATGATGCTTTTGTGTATTTAGATAAAATGTTTTTTAACACCCAAGAGCAAGAAATCATACTCAATCAACTCAAAAAAGCTGCCCGTGCTTTGCAAAATTACTGCATGAGTGAGCAAGGGTGGTATAGATGTCCAAATTTTCACTTTAAATTTGATGATAGATTAGAGTATCAAAACCATATGGATGCTTTATTTGAAAAAATCAAAAAGGAACAAAATGAATCTTGAAGCACTTTGTAAAGAAGCAGGGCTTAGTTTTTATGATGATGAGCTAGTAAGTGAAAATGGTAGAAAGATTTATAGAATTTATGTACAAAAAGAAGGTGGGGTAAATCTTGATGATTGTGCTAGACTTAGTGAGATTTTATCGCCTATTTTTGATGTAGAACCACCTGTGGGCGGGGAGTATTTTTTAGAAGTATCAAGCTGTGGGCTTGAGAGAAAACTTAGCAAAATCGAGCATTTTGCAAAAAGCATTAACGAACTTGTAAAAATCTCAACTAGTGAAAAAGAAAAAATCGAAGCAAAAATCATAGCCGTAAATGAAGAAAATATCACTTTAGAAAATTTAGAAACTCAAGAAAAAACTACTATAAATTTTAGCGACATAAGAAAAGCTAAAACCTTCATACAATGGTAAAAATTTAAAATTCTAAATTTTTACTCATCTTTTGTATAATTGAATTTAAACATAAGAATAAAAAAGGCGTATAATGCTTGAAAATAAATATGATTATAAAATCAGTAAAGCAGACAAAAATGGCAATGTGTATTATCATTTTCCAAAAGATGAAGATGAATTTAAAGAAGCAGTTGTAAAAAATGGTGGCATGAGTGTGTATGTTTATCAAGATGATAAGTTAATAGATGAATTTCATACAAAAAGTCGAGGTTATAAATGGAAAATTTCTATTTTTACCTATTTAAAAAATATGCACAAAGATGGAGAATATTTTCATAGATATTATAAAAATTGTAAATTTTTTGCAATTGTGGATTAAAGGGAAAATAATATGAATATTGTTGAATTTCGCTTTTCAAATGAAAATAAAATACAAGCACAAATAGAAAACTCAAATGAAAAAATTTTTAGAATATTTTTGGAAAAAAGATTAAAGATTGTTAATCAATATATCAAAGCCACAAAAGATATAGTTAAAGAATGCAAAAGATTAAATATTGTCAATAGAGATGATTTTGATATATTTCAAATAAATTCTATGGAAGTTTTAATAAATTTGTTATTTGAATTGAAAAATGGGCTATTGCGAGAATATGATATTAAGAGCGGAAAAGGCTACCCACATGCTTGTATTAAATCTCATTATTTGGAATTTGTAAAATATGTTAATGCCTATAAAAATTATGTTTCAAAAGATATGGTTAAGTATTTGAAAACAAGAGGTGGTGAGAAAGAATTTAAAGTAGAAATAAAAAATCAAAAGATAGAAATTATTGCTAGTATTAATAATATTAGAAAATACTCTTCGAATAGATTTTTGGAATATAGTGTTTTAGGTAAAAATGAAGATGAGTCAAGTTATGCTAAACCATTATTTGAAGATATATTAAGCAGCTCAAATCTTAGTGTAATTAAGCAAAGTGAAAATGAAAGAATTTACAAAGAACAATATTTTGAAAATGAAAAACCAAATGAAAATCAAAATCCACCTTTAAATCAAATTCTTTATGGACCTCCAGGGACAGGAAAAACTTATCATACTATAGATAAGGCTTTAGAAATTTTAGGTGAAAGTGTAGAAGATAGACAAGAAAAAAAGGCTAAATTTGATGAGTATGTAAAAAATGGGCAAATAGTCTTTACAACTTTTCATCAAAGTTATGGATATGAAGAATTTGTAGAAGGTATAAAGCCTCGTATAGATAGCAAAGAAAATTCTAAGGAAGTAGAATATGAAATAAAAGACGGAATTTTTAAAGAACTTTGTAAAAAAGCTTTGGATAATTACAAAGTATCTTTATTAACACAAGAAGAATTTGTAAAGAGTGAAGATTTAGAAAACAAAATAGAAATTTTTTTAGATGAATTAGTAGATCAACAAAAATTTATAGAAAAAACTCAAAGTGGTGGATTTAAATTAGAAGAATATAATGAAAAATATAGAATTATCACAGATGATACTAATGCAAATTTGTATTTAAATTTAGAAATTTTTAAAACGCTTTTGGAAAATAAAGATAAGATTATAAATGGAAGAAGCATTAAGCAAATTTTAAATAATAAACATAGAAGACAAATAGATAGTTATTATTTTCAGCTAGTTAAATTGTTTAAAGAACGAGAACAAGATTATAAAGTAGATAATAATTCTAGTGAAAAGCCAGAATTAAAACCTTATATAATAATCATAGATGAGATTAATCGTGGTAATGTAAGTAAGATTTTTGGTGAACTTATCACTTTGATAGAGCCTGGCAAAAGAATAGGTGCTAATGAAGAGTTAAAAGTAACTTTGCCTTATAGTAAAGATGAATTTGGAGTACCTAAAAATGTTTATATCATCGGCACTATGAATACAGCTGATAGAAGTATAACTTCACTTGATGCAGCTTTGCGAAGACGCTTTGAATTTATCGAGATGATGCCTAAGCCTAATGTTTTGTCTGATAATTGCGAAGGTGTAAATTTACAAAAATTACTAGAAGCGATTAATACGCGTATAGAATACTTACTAGATAGAGAAAAGACTATAGGCCATGCATTTTTTATAGGCATTGATAGTTTAGAGAAATTAAAAAATGTTTTTCAAAATAAAATTATCCCGCTATTGCAAGAGTATTTTTACAATGATTATGCATTGATTGACGCGGTTTTAAATAAAAATGATATGTTAGAAAAACAAGATATAAATAATGATTATTTGAAAAATATGAAAGATTTTATAGAAAGTGATAAGGTTGTTTATAAATTTAGTGACAGTGAAGATTGGGTTGAAAATACTTTTATAAAAATATATGAACAATGAAAACAATCAACACCTTTTCTATCATTGAATACCAAGCTTTTTCTAAAGAAGATTTAAAAGAAAACTTCAAAGAAAAAGCTGAAAGATTTTATAAAGAGCTAGAAGACTTCGCAAAAAACAATGAAAGTCTTCTAGGCTTTAAAAATAAAAACGCCTTAAAAGCTAAAAATTATGTCGGCATTATACAGACTAAAAGCGGTGTTTTAGAAATTTTGCCAAAATGCACAAATTTGGATAGCTATAAAGAAAAAAAAGATAAATCTTTGAAAGTTTCAAAGAGCAAGTTAAATTATGCCTATACAATAAGCAATGGTAATAAATTATATACTAATTTTAGCTATTTTCAAGAATATAAAATTGTGAAAAACATTAAAATAAAAAAATGGTATAGCTTAAAAGAAATAAATTTTAATCCTAAAACTCTTTTAATTAATATGCTAAAAACTTTAAAAAATTCTCCGTTTAAAAAATCTCAAATTTCATCTTTGCAAATTGCTAAAATGCCTTTGTTTGAAGTGTTTATCACGATGTTTTTAGATGAATTTGATAGTGTGTATAAAAAAGGTCTTTTAAGATCTTATGTAAATTGTGAAGAAAATAGAGCTTTTTTGAAAGGAAAGTTGCTGTTTAATGAGCATATAAAATCAAATTTAATACACAAAGAAAGATTTTTTACAAGTAGCGATGAATTTGTTTTAGACATAGCGCCAAATCGTTTGATAAAATCAACGTTAAATTTTTTAAAAACCAAAACAAGCTTGAATAAATTTAAAATCATCAAAGCTATGCAAATGCTTGATGAGGTAGAATTTTCTAAAAATTATGAAAAAGATTTTAGTTTTAAAATTTCAAGACATTTTGATTATTATGAAAATATACTTTCTTGGTGTAAGATATTTTTACAAAATAAAACTTTTACTCTATATAAAGGCAAAAACGAAGCCTTTGCTTTGCTTTTTCCTATGGAAAAACTTTTTGAAAACTATGTAGCTTATATGTTTAAACTTGCTAATCCAAATAAAAATATCAAAACTCAAAGTAGTGGAAAGTATCTAATCTCAAAAAATGATGAAAAGTGTTTTATGTTAAAGCCTGATTTATATATAGAAAATAAAATGATTTTAGATACCAAATGGAAAATTCCAGATGATAGTGAAGATGAGAAAAAACATGGTATATCGCAAAGTGATTTATATCAAATGTTTGCCTATGCAAACAAATACGAGATAAAGGAAATTTATCTCATTTATCCTCTATGTGAGAGAACTTTTGACTTAAGAGGGAAATTAAAAACCAAAGATATTAAGTTTTTAGCGCAAGGTTTTTTAAAAGCTTGCGATGAACATGTAAAGCTTAAGGTATTTTTTGCACCTTTACCTTTTTAGGAAGTAGTATGAATCACGAATTTTATATGAATTTAGCCATAGATGAAGCTTGGAAATATCAGCTTTTAACCTACCCTAATCCAGCCGTAGGCTGTGTGATCCTAGATAAAAATGGCAAAATTTTAAGCATAGAAGCACACAAAGAAGCGGGCAAGGCTCATGCAGAGCTTGAAGCAGTGAGTAAAGCCTTAAAAGAGCTTAATCCAAATTTAGATTTACCCCAAAATGCAAATGATTTGCATGAGTTTATTTGTCAAAATCATCAGGGGTTATTAAAAGGCGCTAGTGCTTATGTGAGTTTAGAACCTTGCAATCACCAGGGTAAAACTCCACCTTGTGCAAAGCTTTTTAGCACGCTTGGTTTTAGCGAAGTTTTTATCGCTACTAAGGATGAGCATAAGCTCGCAAGCGGTGGAGCAGAGTTTTTAAAAGATCAAGGCATAAAAGTTCACATGGGAATTTGCGAGCAAAGAGCCAAAGAGCTTTTAAAGCCTTTTTTAAAATGGCAAAAATCAAGCTTTAAATTTTTTAAACTAGCTCTTTCTTTAAATGGCTCTGCTTATGGTAAAATCGTAAGTTCTAAAGCAAGTAGAACCTATGCTCATACATTGCGCTCAAAGCTTGATTTGCTAGTAGTAGGCGGAGAAACTATAAGGCATGATAGGCCTATTTTAGATGCAAGACTAGTTCAAGCTAAAGCGCCAAATTTATGCATACTAAGCCATCAAAATTTAGAAAGTTTTGATCCAAACATTCCTTTATTTAGCGTAGCTGAAAGAGAAATTTTTACAAGCATTCCTAGTGAAGCAAAGCTCATCATGTATGAGGGTGGGGAGAATTTTTTAAAAGCTTTTAAAGATGAGTTAGATATGCTTTTAATTTTTTCAAGCTCAAATTTAAATACTCTTGAAAATGTTAAGTTAGATTTAAAACTAAAGCCTTTATACAAAGGCTTTTTAGAAAATGATACTTATGGATTTTATGAGATTATTAAATCTTAGTAGATTTTTTGTGAGCTTACTTGTGTGAAAAATTGTGTCAAAGTGTTAGCAAAAAAGCTAGCACTTTGTTCTTCTAATCGTTTTAAAAACTTATCTATAGCATCTTCTTTTTGCCAGATAGGGTTTTGCACTTTGGCTAGTTTTTCTACTTCTTTTTTGGCTTGCTCGTAATTGCCTATTTTATCAATGAGTTTTAATTTTAAAGCCTCGTTTGCTAAAAACACTTTTGCATCAGCCCATGAGTTCGTTTGATTTAAGTCTAGCTTGCGATTTTTAGCTACAAATTGCGTGAAAAGCTCATAGCTTTGATTGGCTAAATTTTGTAAAAAGTCTTTTTCATCTTCACTCCATTTACGCATAAAAGTTCCTGCTTCTTTATAACTTCCTGCTTTGATAGTTTGCTCATTTATACCAAGTTTTTGTGCAAGCTCACTTACTTCAAAGCCTTGCATGATTACCCCAATAGATCCTACAAAGCTAGCAGGATTAGCGATGATCATATCAGCTCCTACTGCACTTAAGTAGCTTCCACTTGCTATAGTTCCACCTGCATAGACTACCACAGGCTTTTTAGCTTTAAGATCTTGTATAGCTAAGGATATTTCCATACTTGGTGCAAAAGCTCCGCCAGGGCTATCTATAAAAAGCAAAACCCCTTTTATAGCTTTATCATCTTTGACTTTGTAAATTTGTTCTAAAAGATTACTCGCATCGCTAATTTCACCTTTAAGATTAATTTGTGCTAAGTTCGCATTAGAAAGTTTGGCATTATCCCCGCTTGGAGCAAGGATTAAAAACACGATAAATAAAAACACAAAGGTTTTAAAATAAGTGTTGATATAAGAAATGATTTTTCCAATTCCTTTAAAAAATGATTTTATAATCTGCATTCTTTTCCTTTTTAAGTTGTTTAATCAAAAATTAAATCCAAAATTTGACACCAAATTAACATTATACTGATTTTTATAAATTTCATTTAATAATTTTATATCAAAAAAGAATGTTTTATTTGGTTTGAAATTTAGTCCAAGGTTAATGTTGAGTAAGTTAGTATCTAAATCATAGTATTGTTTAAATTTTTGATTTTTAAAATCAATAAAATTTGCATTATTGCTTATCTTTTTTCCTGTTAATCTTTTTTCATACAATATAGAACCTATTATAGTATTTTTATTTTCATCTAAATTTGGTAATACATAAGAAGAAGTAATCCCTAAAACTAAAGATGTGCTGTTGTGTTTTATGCTATCGTAAGATTTTGAAAAAATTCCACTGCTTTCACTAAATGCATTTTGTTGAAAATAATTGTAATTAAAATATACCAAAGGAGTTAAATTTAAATTTTTATTATAACTAAATTCTTTTGCTACACCTAATTGGGTAGAAGTTATCAATCCATTATATGTTCCTTTTAAAGTATCTGAATTTAGTATATATCTTTGCATGTTGCTTGAGTATAATCCTATGCCAATACCGCTTAAAATTTTAAAATTTTCTAAATTCAAAATATAATTGCTTGATAAATTTGCGTTTTTTGTTTTGATATTAGATGTTGAAAAATCAACATTAGAATATGAAGTATTTAAATGCGTTGCGAACATTGAAGAATTATTTTCTTTTCCTACGCTAAGATTGAGTCCATAGGAGCTTCCATGAAAATCATTACCATATATTTTTTTAAAACTAGGTCCCATTTGGAAGATATATGTTTGATTATCATAAAAATTAAAATTAGTTACATCACTTTGATATAATAAATTTGTCGGATAAGTATTACTAGCTAATCTAACATCCTCCATAGGTGTATTTATGAAAGTTGGATTAAGAGTTGAGAGCATGTTATTTTGTCCGAAATTACTGTAGGTGTTTAATAATTGGATTGAATTGGATAAATAATCATTTGATTCCAAGCTTTTTAGACTACTTTGAACGATTTTTTTATCTGCATTATCTAGTAAAATAAAATAATTTTTATAGTTTTCATTTAAGTTATCCATCATTCTAATGCTTCTTAATGCTTGTCCTATGGTGCTATTTTGAGTAGTATATGCATTGTTTTTTATAATAGGCTTGACTATTATTTGAGAGTTATCATGTTCAGGTTTTGGTTCAGGTTTTGGTTCAGGTTTTGGTTCAGGTTTTGGTTCAGGTTTTGGTTCAGGTTTTGGTTCAGGTTTTGGTTCAGGTTTTGGTTCAGGCGCGGGCTTATTAATACTAACTTTATCTTCATCCAATACAGCAACAAAATCAATACTATTGTTTCCTGATATTTCAACTTTTTCAAAGTCATTTATATTATTTTTTAACCCAGCTAAATTTATAGTAATTATATTGCCACTAGTGTAAAACATAGGTAATGGTATGTATTGTAATTTGCCACCTTCTATTTGATAAGAATTTGCTATAAGTTTAGAATTACCATTATTTCCAAAATCAAGCTGCAAAATAGCATTGTGTTTTTGGTTATATAGACCTTCTACAATTAAATCGCTTAAGTCTTGATTTCCAGGCCTCACAATTCCTTGATTGTATAAATTATTTTTTATTAAACCATTTCCGCTAAATTTACCATTAGTTAAAACTTTAACCTCTCCACTTATAATTCCTTTATTATTTTGTGTTTTTATCAGGGAAAGCTCGCCCTCTTTTACTATAGTTTTACCAAGATAAGTATTTTCTCCACTTAAAATTAATCTCCCTTGGCCATCTTTGATAAATCCAATATTTAAATTTTGTATTTCATCTTTTGGAGAATTTAAAGCATCGAGCCTATGTAAACTATCATCCCATTTTTTTTGAGATATATCATTGCTAAAAGTCGCGTTATATCCTTGAGTATTTATAGTATAGTATACCTCTTTTTCGCCGTAAGTATCGGCAATATCTTGCAAATTTAATCTATTTGCATCTAAAATTCCTATACCATTTATGGCTTTTTCTATATCTAGAATGCCTTGTCCTAGGATTTGTTCTTTTTTGAGAGTTTGTATCCCTTTATAGTCTTCATTAGCATTTTGCATAAGTGGGTATTTGTCAATTAGATTGTTTAGTATCTTATCTGCTTCAAAACCCCAATATCCAGCATCTATTAAATCTTGTTTTATTTTATTTTTACCATCAGGAATAGGTGTATCTATATAAATAATGGTATAATAAGATTGCTTTTTTCCATTAGAAGTATTAAGAAGTTGAGTTTCTTTTACTGTTAGTTTTGGAGCTTTATAGTCTTTATTTGCAGTACTTAATAAAACATCAGCTATTTGTTTTCCGTTTAAAAAAGGGAATTTTTCCGAAACCAAAGCAGCGGCTCCACTTACCATAGGAGTTGCCATAGAAGTACCACTCATTTTAACATATAAATTTTTATCAGGTCTTCCAAAAATAGGTTGTATATTATAAGCAGAATTAACTGAATTAACAAAACTTCCAGGCGCTACTAAAGAAAAATTTTCAACCCCCCTTAATCCATTGCTATATGGCGCTATAGCTTTAGAAGATAATATAAGTTTTCCGTTTTCATCTTTTGTAATTTTAGAAGAATCAACAGCGCCTATACTAAGCCACGATCTTAAGCTTTCATCATAATAAGGAAGAGTAGCGTTAAAGCCAGGAGATATTATACCTTCATTTCCAGATGCAAATAGTATTAGAATGTTTTTTTCTTTTGCTAGCTTCATAATCCCATCAAGCGGTTTATTGTTATTTGCTAAATTTAAAAAATAATTAGAATTTTGATTTTTAAGATCTGATACATACCATCCGAGTTGACTCATTCCTATTATTGGATACAATTGCGTATTCCAGCTATTATTAATTATTTTTATTTCTTTATCTTTAAAATAATCATAAATATTATAAGGGATTATTTTTTGACTTCCATTGTTATGACCAAAAACTTGTAGCCCATACATTTTAGCATTATAGGCAACTCCATATGGTTCTTTGTTATTTTTAAAATTCCCAAGTATAATTCCTGCAACATGCGATCCATGAGTATCTACTGTTAGATCTGGGATATAAGGTCTATTGTTATTTAGTTTGGAATATTGTTGGTCTATGATTTGCCCTTGTAAACTAGGATGATTTGCATTGAAAGCAGAATCTATAATACCTACATTTATTTTATTTCCTGTGATGTTAAGATCATGTGCCTTATGAGCATTGATAAGTTCAAAATCATTTAAAGCTAAAATTTGAGTTATAAAAACGAATATTAGTAAATATTTTTTCATATGACTTTCTTAAAATTTTTATTAAAGATTCTTGTGGTTTTTAAAGTATAACAGAAATATTTTAATTTTGATTGGAAATTCTCATTTTTAGATATTTATATTATTTCCTTTCCTTCTATAAAAAGTTTTAACACTTCTTTGCTTTGTAAGATAAATTGCAAAGGAAGTTGTTTTAAATTTATGCTATTTGGTAAAGAAAAAAGACTAAAATCAGCTATTTTGCCTTTTTGAATTTGGCCTAGGTTTAAATTTAAGGCTTTTGCAGCTTTGTTTGTTGCCATTGAAAGTAATATTTTAGCAAAATTTTCTAACTCAAAATCATCATGTATAAGTAAATTTGCTCTCATTTCATCAAGTATACTTAAAGAAGTATTTGAACTCAAACCATCAGTTCCTAGATGGATATTAACACCATTTTTTAAAGCAGATTTTAATTTAAAAGTATTTTTACTCAAAAGTCTGTTTGAAAAAGCACAATGTGTTATTGAGTGTAAATTTTTATCTAGCAAATCCCATTCTTTAAAATACACACAATGTGTAAATAAAGTTCTTTGGCCTTTAAAAAGTTCTAAAAAGCTTTGTGGGGTGTAAAATGGCATAGGATTTTTGCTAAATTTAGCCAAGCTCTTTTTAAAACCACCTTTTTTAAACCTTAGCCAGTTGTTTTCATGATTGCTTTCAAGAAAATGTGTGCTTAGCAAATGATCGTTTTCTCTAGCAAGTTTTATAGCAAATTTGGCAAGCTCTGGGTGGGTTGAGTAGGGTGCATGTACTGAAATAGCAGGGATAAATTTAGAAGTTTTAAAATGCATGCTTTTTTCATAATGAGTTAAAAATTCCTCTTTTTTAGCTTGGATAAAATTTTCATTTGAACCTAAAATTTCATTGAAAAATACCACTCTAGCTTGTGAATTGACACAAGGAGTTAAATCGCTCCCAAAACTTGAAATTTCACCTATGGTAGCAGTGCCACTTTTTAGCATTTTATGGATATTTTGCGAGATTAATTTTTCTTTGGCTTTTTCGTTTAATTGCTCGCGATTATTAAAAACACTTTCAAGCCATTTTAAAAAGTCTCCAAAGACTAAATTTCCATTATTTGCACTAAATTCTAAATGTGTGTGTGGATTGATAAAAGCAGGTAAAAGTAAGGTATCTTTTGGAGTTGATATAAGCTTAGCTTGTGGGTAGGATTTTTGTAAATTTTCTAAACTATCAATTTCTAAAATATTATCATCAAAAAGAACTGCTTTGTTTTCTAAAATATTAAAATCATCATCGCAAGTTAAGATGATTTTAGGTGCTATTATAAACATTTTACCTCCTTTAAAAAGGGAAATTGTAGCTAAAATTTAGCTTTAAAATGCTATAATGTAGTAAATTTTACTAAAATAAAGGTTAGATTATGAAAGTTATGGTGATACAAGGACCAAACATCAATATGCTTGGTGTGAGAGAAACTCATGTTTATGGCAATATGAAAATGGAAGATATCCATGAGCAAATGAAACAAGCTGCAAAACAAGCTAATGTAGAGATTGAGTTTTTTCAAAGCAATTTTGAAGGTGAGTTAGTTGATAAAATTCAAGAGTGCTTAGGTAGTGTAGATGGAGTGATTATTAATGCAGCTGCTTATGCACACACTTCTATAGCAATCCGCGATGCGATCGCAGCGATTAATATGCCTGTGATTGAAGTGCATATTAGCAATACTTATAGAAGAGAAGAATTCAGACAAAAAAGCATGATAGCACCAGTTTGCGCAGGTAGTGTGGTAGGTTTTGGTCCTTTTGGTTATCATATGGCTTTAATGGGACTTTTCCAAATTTTTGATCAAATCAATGCATATAAAGCAGCTCAAGCAAAAGCACAACAAGCAAATCAATGAATTTTATCTTAAAAAACGAAAATGCACTTTTTTATGAGTGTGGCTATTCTTGCGATAATGCTTTGTTTTTAAAACTTGAAGATAAAGCTTTTTTTATCACTGATGCAAGATATAGCTTTGAAGCTAGCGAAATGATAAAAAATGCTAAGGTGGTTTTAGCACAAGATCTTTTTGCTAGTGCTAGAGAGCTTTTAGAAAAAGCAGAAATTGATAGGATGAGTTTTGACCCAAAAGACTTTAGTTATTTTGAATTTAAAGAACTTAGTAAAAGTGCAAATATCGTTTTTGAAGAAAAATTAGACTTAAGTAAAAACAAACGCATTATAAAAAATGCTAAAGAATTACAACTTTTGCAAAAGGCTGTAAATTTTGGTAAAGAATGTTTTGAAGAATTTGCTAATTTTATCAGCCAAGAAGGTTATGGAAAAAGTGAAAAAGAATTACATTTTAAAGCATGTGAAATTTTTCAAAAAAAAGGCGCTTTAGGACTTTCTTTTTCACCTATTGTAGCTATTAACGAAAATGCGGCTAAGGCACACGCTTTACCTAGTGATAAATGTTTAGAATACGGAGATTTGTTATTAGTTGATGCGGGTGTGGTTTATCAAAGGTATTGTTCTGATCGTACAAGAACGGCTTGTTTTGATGAAAATGGCATAGTATTTGATAAAAATAAGCCAAATTTTAAAGATAAAGAAATTATGCAAATTTATGAAGTGGTCAAGCAAGCCCAGCTTCAAGCTATTGAAAAAGCACGCGTTGGTATGATGGCAAGGGAGCTTGATTTTATCGCAAGAGAAGTGATTAAAAACGCAGGTTTTGAAAAAGAATTTATTCACAGCTTAGGGCATGGAGTGGGGCTTGATATACATGAGTTACCAAACATTAGTCCAAGAAGTGATTATGAGTTAAAAGAAGGTATGGTATTTACCATTGAACCTGGAATTTATATCAAAGATAAACTTGGTATTAGGATAGAAGATATGGTCTATCTTGATAAAGAAAAGGCAGTGGTGTTATAATTTGCTGATTAAAGGAGCTAGAAGGTTAGAAAAAATTCGTTTTTTTCCTTTTTATTCAAATGCAGATAAAAAAGGAAAATACATAGCCATTATAGGACTTGGAAGTAATATAGAAGATGAAAAAAAACGCTTTCGGAGTTTATTTAGGCTTTTAATGCAAGATAAACGCTTGCAAATATTGCAAACATCACCATTTTTGATTAATAAAGCTTTTGGCTTTGAAGAGCAAAAAGACTTTACTAATGCAGTGATGGTTGTAAGTACAAGTTTACATGCAAGAGCACTTTTAAAAGTTTTGTTTTTTTATGAGTTTAAATTCAAAAGAAAAAGAACTTTTAAAAATGCTCCTAGAACGCTTGATTTGGATTTGTTGTATTTTTCAAAAAAAGCGCGTAAAGATGAGTATTGCACAGTGCCTCATGTGGGGGTAAATGATAGAATTAGCGTAACTTTGCCTTTGGGCTTGTTAAGATAAGGAAAAATATGGGACAATTGATTCATACTTTTACAGTTGAAAGCACAGATGAGATTATACCTAAGGTTAAGCAAGATTATGGCGATAAAGCTTTGATAGTGACTAATAAGCAAATTCGTCCAAAAACCATCAATCAAAAGCCTTTGTATGAGGTTATAGTAGCGATTGAAGAAGCTGATTATGAAGAGCATTTAAAACAAAATAATTTACCTATGCCACCAAAGAAAAAACCAAATACAGCAAGTTTTCCTGAGGCTAAAATTCAAGCTCCAAAACTTGAAGATGAAAAAAAAGAAGAAGATGTAGTGCTTGATTTTTCTTCAAAAGCTAAGCAAAAACCTATCAATCCTTACTTAAATACAAGCAAAAAAGATGATAATTTTTTAAATTTAAAAAACAAACTTTCTCAAGTTAGTTCAGAAATTAGCAAGGTTTCAAACTATCAAGATTTTTCTATGCCAAATCCAAATTATGATAAAAAAATTGAAGCCTTTGAAAAGCAAATGAACAAGCTTAATGATAAAATGAATTTACTTGTGGATATGATGTGGGATGATAAGGCAGATTTACGCAAAGAATTAGCTATACCACCTGAGTTTGCAAGTATTTATAAGCAAGCTAAGGCAAGTGGCATGCAAGAAGCGCATTTAGAAGCGATTATGAAAGCGACTATTGAAAATATGCCAAGCACTATGAAAGCAAATCAAGAAGCAGTGCAAAGGTATTTTTACTCACTTTTGCGTAATATGCTTCCATGTCGTTTAGAAAGTGAAATTAAAAAGCAAAAAATCATGATGTTAGTAGGCCCAACAGGAGTGGGTAAAACTACTACTTTAGCTAAACTTGCTTTTCGCTATGCTTATGGAGATAGACGCTATAAAACCGGTATTATAACTCTTGATACGTATAGAATAGGCGCAGTAGAGCAACTTTTTCAATATGCTAAGATGATGAAACTTCCTATTATTGATAGCATAGAGCCAAATGACTTAGATGATGCGATTAGAAGTTTAAATACTTGTGAGGTTATTTTAGTAGATACAACTGGAAATTCACAGTATGATAAAGCAAAACTTGAAAAAACAAAAGAATTTTTATCGCATTCTAATGCACAAATTGATGTGAATTTAGTGCTTTCAGCAAATACAAAATATGAAGATTTATTAGAAACTTATAATAATTTTTCATTTTTAAATATAGACACTTTAATCATTACAAAATTTGATGAAACAAAAGTATTTGGAAATGTGTTTTCTTTGCTTTATGAAACTAGCACTCCGATGAGCTTTTTTTCCATAGGTCAAGAAGTGCCTGATGATATAGAAGTAGCTAATAGTGACTTTTTAGTGCGTTGTGTGTTAGAAGGTTTTAGAAGGGATGAAAATGAGTAATCAAGCAGAAAAATTAAAAGATCTAGTAAAAAATGAAAACTCAAATGTAAAACATACTCATTTTATCGCAGTTACTAGCGGTAAAGGTGGGGTTGGAAAAAGTACTTTTAGTGCAAATTTGGGCAACATCCTAGCTAAAAATGGTTATAAAGTAGGGCTTTTTGATGCAGATATAGGACTTGCAAATTTAGATGTGATTTTAAATGTGCGTGTAGAAAAAAACCTTTTACATGTTTTAAAGGGTGAATGCTCGCTAGAAGATATTTTAATAGAAGTAAAGCCAAATTTGTGGCTTATCCCAGGTGAAAGCGGCGATGAAATTTTAAAATATAATGATAAAAACATTTATGAGAGATTTTTAAATCAAACAAGTATTTTAGATGATTTAGACTTTTTAATCATTGATACAGGAGCAGGTATAGGTGGTAATATAGGAAATTTCTTAGAAATGTCTGATGAGGTTATTGTCATCACTGTGCCTGATCCTGCTGCGATTACTGATGCTTATGCTACTATAAAAACCACTTCAAAAACTAAAGAGAATTTATTAATGGTGTTTAATGTTGTTAAAAATGAAAATGAGGCTTTGAGAATTTTTGATAACATTAAAAAAGTAGCAGATATTAACATTAAGCATAATTTAAATTTAGAATTTTTAGGATTTTTAGGTCAAAGTAAAGATATTAGTTCTAGTATTAAAAAAAGAACTTTATTTAGTGATGATGACACTAGTGCAAGTGATGAGCTAAAAACCATAGCTTCTAAGCTTTTATATAGGTTGGAACAAAAAGTGCTTAATAATGTGGGAGATAAAAGCATTATGAGTTTTTTCAAAAAGCTTTTGGATCGTTTTTAGATTGAGGGAAAAAGATGAGACCAGAGAATTTTGTTGCTTTTTTTACTGTTTGTGGTTTTTTTATAGGATTAATGTTTACCATAGTTAATATAGAAGATGCAGTAGAGATAGTTGTATATACTTGTTTGATTACTTTTGTATTTTATGTGTTAATCCATATAGTAATTATGATCTTTGTAGATGTTAATAAAATTAGCGGTAGAAGCTTTAATAAAGAAAAATATGAAAATGAAAATAATAGTTTTATAGCAGAATTAGCCGCAAGAGAAAAGAAAATGGATTACTTGCTTGAAAAACTTCAAGAAGAGCGCGAAGACCTTAAAAAGCTTGAAAGCTCTTCAAAAAGAAAAGTAAAACATGCAGCCGCATAATGCCTATGCTTCTACGCTAAAAAAAGAACAAGATGACTTAGTCATCTCTTATATGCCAGCATTAAGAGCTATGGCTTTTAGGCTTAAAGAGCGTTTGCCTGCTAGTATTGATGTAAATGATTTAATTAGTATTGGCGTAGAAGAGATGATCAAACTCTCACGCCGTTATGATAAAGAACAAAATGATAATTTTTGGGGTTTTGCAAGAAAAAGAGTTAATGGGGCTATGCTTGATTATCTAAGAAGCCTTGATGTAATGAGTAGAAGCAATAGAAAAATCATCAAAGATATTGATGCTATCATAGATGAGTTTTATCAAGAAAATGAAAAAGAACCTGATGATGAGTATTTAGCACAAAGACTTAATTTAGAAGTAGAAAAGGTAAAAGAAGCAAGAGCAGCTCATGCTATATCGCTTGTTATGCCTTTGGATGAACAGCTAAATTGCTTTAATGATAGCAATATCATAGAGCAAATAGAAAAAGAAGAATTAATAGAAAAAATCAACGCAGTTTTGGAAGAATTCAAAGAAAGAGAAAAGCTTGTAATACAGCTTTATTATTATGAAGAATTAAATTTAAAAGAAATCGCAGAGATTTTAGAGATTAGCGAGTCAAGAATTTCACAAATTCATAAGCGTTTGCTTAAGAAGATTAGAGAAAGGCTAGTTTAATGGCTGAGATACTTTCCCAAGAAGAAATTGATGCTCTTTTAGAAGTTGTTGATGATGATAGCGATGAGAGTACAGCTACATCAAAACTAGAAGAAATAGAAGATAAAAGAGATATAGTAGTATATGATTTTAAGCGTCCAAATAGGGTTTCTAAAGAACAGCTTCGTTCTATCAAAGGGATTCATGATAAATTAGCAAGAAATCTTGCTTCACAAATTTCATCTATGATGAGAAGTATAGTTGAGATTAAACTACATTCAGTGGATCAAATGACTTATGGTGAGTTTTTGATGTCTTTACCTTCGCCAACAAGTTTTAATGTTTTTTCGATTAAACCTTTAGATGGAAACTGTGTTTTAGAGATTAATCCAAGTATCGCTTTCCCTATGATAGATAGACTTTTAGGTGGTCAAGGGGAGAGTTTTGACACCTTAAGAGAGCTTACAGAAATCGAGCTTAATTTGCTTGATTCTATTTTGCGTATTATTATGCAAAGGCTTAAAGAAAGCTGGATGAATGTTACAGAAATTTATCCAAGCGTAGAAGCAAAAGAATCAAGCCCAAATGTTGTGCAAATTGTTTCACAAAATGAGATTGTTATCATGGTGGTAATGGAGATTATCATCGGAAATTCAAGTGGTATGGTAAATATTTGCTATCCTGTTGTGCATTTGGAAAGTATTTTGAGCCGTTTGGCAAATCGTGATATTATGATGGGTGAAACTTCGGCTAAAAAATCAAGAAATAAAGAGCTTAAAACCTTGATCGGTCGTGCTGAGGTAATTTATGAAGCTATGCTTGGTAAAACTTTTATCAATGTAAATGAATTTTTAGATTTAAAACAAGGGGATATTTTAAAGCTTGATAGAAGTGCAGATGATAAAGCTATAGTAGCTATTGATAAAAAAGAAGTATTTTTAGCTCAAGTGGGACTTCATAGATTTAGAAAGTCAATTAAAATCTTAGAACTTATCAAAACTGATAAAGATGAGATTAAAGAAATGCTTGAAAAATATGAAGATGAAAGAAGAGCAAAAGCAAATTCGTATGATGATAATGAAGAACTAGAAGAGGAAGACGATGATCAATGATTTTTTAGGCATATTCGTCAATGAATGTGTAAGTACAATAGAAGGTTTAACAGGAAAAAGTGCTGAATTCAGCGAGTATTATGAATATGATGTAAATTCTCAAGATTCTATGACTCCACCATTAGTTAGCGCTACTTTTAGCGTTAATAATGAAATGAAAATCAAAATCCTAGCCAGTGCGGTTTTAATGAGTGCAATTGGTGAGTGGATGATGGGAGAAGAAGAAATCTCCAAAAACAGTGAGCTAAATGAAGATGAAATGGATGCAGCCAAAGAAGCTATACAAAATATCATCTCAGCATTTTCTACAACTTTAGGTGCACAAAAAGAAATTCCAAAAATGGAGTTTAGTCTAGAAAATTGTGAATTTGTTGCAGATAGCTTAGAACTTGGTGGTTTTCATAAGCTATATTTATACAATGTAAAAATAGCTGATTTAGAAGAAAAAATTTCTTTAGTTTTTGATGAGAAAATTTATAAGATTTTAACCAAAACTGACTTAGAAGAAATCGTAGCAACAAATGAAGATCATACGCAAGATCATAAGGCCTTGGCTAATGTAGAAGAGCTAAGAAATATCGGTTTGATCATGGATGTGCGTTTGCCTATAAGAGTGCGTATAGGTAGTAAAAAAATGCTTTTAAAAGATGTTTTAACTATGGATATAGGTTCGGTTATCGAGCTTGATCAATTAGCAAATGATCCTTTAGAAATTTTAATAGGGGATAAAAAAATTGCTTATGGGGAAGTGGTTATCGTAGATGGAAACTTTGGAGTGCAAATTACTGAGATAGGCTCTAAAAAAGAAAGATTAGAACAACTAAGATGAAAGAATATATCATTGAAGATATTGCTTATCTTAAAGAATTAGAAAAAATTCAAAAAGGCATAACCTTTTTTGGTTCTGCGCGTTTAAAAGAAGATAATGAGTATTGTATTTTGGCTTCAAAATTAGCTCAAAAGTTAGCAGATTTTGGTTATAGTATCATCAGTGGCGGTGGCGGTGGTATTATGCAAGCTGCTAATTATGGAGCTATGCAAAGTCAAACTTCACACTTAAAATCTTTTGGATTTAATATACATTTACCATTTGAGCAAAAAGCAAATGACTTTTTAGAGTATAATATCACTTTTAAGAGCTTAGCCATTCGCAAAATGGCTCTTATTCAAAAGAGTCTAGCTTTTGTGATTTTCCCAGGCGGCTTTGGAACATTAGATGAATTTTTTGAAATTCTTACTCTTAAACAACTTAGTTTTAAAAAAGATGTTCCTATTATTTTAGTTGGGCAAAAATTTTGGCAACCTCTTGATGAATTTATCAAAACTTCTTTACTAGGACTTGGAACTATATCTAAAAATGATGAGTTAAAGTATAGTATAAGTGATGATTTAGATGAAATTATAAGAATGATAAAGGAAAAAGATGAAAATTCTTGTTGCGATGAGTGGGGGTGTGGATAGTACTGTAACTGCTTATAAATTAAAACAAGCAGGACATGAGATCATAGGTTGTTATATGAAGCTTCATGGAAAAGCTAATTATCATGAAGAAAATATACAAAAAGTTGAAAAAGTTGCTAAATTTTTAGACATTAAATATCATATTTTAGACTTACAAGAAGACTTTAAAAATCAAGTTTATATGCCTTTTGTTAATACCTACAAAGAAGGCAAAACGCCAAATCCTTGTGCTTTGTGTAATCGCTTTATCAAGCTTGGCAAGCTTTTGGAATTTGCTAAGAGTTTGGGTTGTGAAAAATTAGCCACAGGTCATTATGCAAGGATAGAAAATGGTTTGATTAAAACTGCGGTTGATGAGAGTAAGGATCAAAGCTATTTTTTAGCAAATGCAGATAAAGAGGCTTTGGGATATTTGATTTTCCCTCTTGGAGAGATGAAAAAAGAAGATGTGAAAAAATTTGCTTCTACAATCGATGTTTTAAAATCTTTTGCAACACAAAAGGAAAGTTCTGAGATTTGTTTTGTGGAAGATACTTATGTGCAAGTTTTAGATCAGTTTATGGATACTAAAATTCCAGGTATTGTAAGAGATAGTAGCGGTAAAGAAGTAGGAAAACACGAAGGTTATATGCATTATACCATAGGTAAAAGAAGAGGTTTTGAGGTGCGTGGGGCTCATGAGCCACATTTTGTATTAAAAATTGATCCTAAAAAAAATGAAATCATAGTAGGTAAAAAAGAAGAGCTTAGGATAAGTGAATTTAAGCTTGATAATATTAATTTATTTATCGATGCTAAAGAATTAGATTGCGAAGTAAAAATACGCTATAGATCAAGATCAACCCCGTGTAAAGTTTTGATTAATGAAGATAAGAGTGCAAAAATCATCTTACAAGAGCCTGTTTATGGACTTGCTAGCGGGCAAATGGCAGTATTTTATGATAAAGATTTAGTGCTTGCAAGTGGATTTATAAATTAACACCAAAGAGATTACTCTAAATCTCTGTCAAAAGAAGAGAGTTTTTTAATATTAATATAAGCCTATTTTATTGTATTTGTTTAATAAAAAAAAGAAAATAAGTAGTTTTAGCTACTTATTTTCTGAAGCAACTATTATTTGATTTATTTTTTCCAAAACTTCTGGTATTTTTAAAAGCTCTTCAATGAAATAATTGAAATTTTCTTCCATGTCATTTTTTCGAATATTTATAATTTCTTGATAATCAATATTTAGCAATTGACAGAGCTCTCTGCCGGTCATAATATGTTCTAAATCAAATTCATTTTTCATTCCTTCTCGAATAATTTCTTTGTTGTTTTGATTAAAACAACAAACATAATAATCTGTAGAAAATGGTATTTTTGCTCCAAATTTTTCAGAAAATGTTACAAGATTAGTTTTTTCACCTTTCACTTTTTTTGTATCAAATGTATCCCCATCTTTTAATTCTATTATCTTGCACAATCTATAATCACTAACGATAAAAATTATCATATCTGGTTCAATACCTTTTATCACATGTTTATAATCTTGTGTTTTTTTTAAAATTTTTTTAGTACAAAGAAAGGTTCCTTGATTTATCTCGCTTCTTGTAACTTTTTCAATAAATATGTCTATATTATCAATTGTAGAACATCTATTAATCAATAATTTTTCCAACTCATTACCATTAGAGATTACACAAGCTTGAACTCTTGAAAGAAGTTGTCCTAGCGCATCATTTCCGACAGCTCTTGTGTATCCAGATACTCCACTTTTTTGAACATTTCGTCCTTGTTGATTTGATATTTTACTCATATAAGTCTCCAAATTTTAAATCACATCCTAGAAATTTTCGATTGGTTTCTTCGCAAGCTCTTAAAACAGAGTAGCCTCCGCTAGCAGGATCAACAACAATATCTTCTTCTTGTGTCGTTGCTAAGATTAGTTGTTTTTGAAGCTCTACCGGCTTTGAGTGTGTATGAATTTTGTTATTTATCTTTTCACCCCAAACATCTGGAATATTATGAATATTCCAAGTGGTTTTAGCTTTTCTTGGACTTTTTTGAATTATAATTAGATATTCACATCTTCTTCTAGAGCGGTATCCCATACCAATTTTTTGTTTGTCCCAAGTTATCATATCTACTATTTCAATAGATTTAAAATTGCCTATCCAATCTTTACATTCGAACAAATGAAATTTATCTACCCATAGAAATAAATATCCATTAGGTTTTAAAATTTTTTCTATTTGGTTAATAAAAGTTAATATAATTTCTTTTGTCATTTGAGGTAGTTCGGAACGTTCCCTACCTCTACTTTTTCCTTCATTGCCATAAGAAAGTTTGTCTAAAACACCTCTATATTGTGGGTCAAAAAAAACCACTTTTATACTTTCTTTGTCAATTAATTTTAATAATTTTAAGCCATTCATTTTATTTTTTTTATTCATAATAGCTTTGTATGACATTAATGATTTTCCTTTAATTTTTTAAATAAATACAATAGCATTTGTGGAGTTAAAATATCTCCATAATGCTTATATCAAACCATAAAAGATCAAATTTAAGTAAAATTCCATAAATCACAGCACTAAATAATCCTGCGAAAATTCCTGCTAAAACATCATCTAGCATTACACCTAAACCGCCTTTGGTTTTTTTGTCAATTTTACCTATGATAGAAGGTTTTGTGATATCAAAAAATCTAAACAAAACAAAAGAAAGTAAAAAAGTAAAAACACTTTGTCCGCAAATTGCCAAAGCTAAAAACACCCCAACAACCTCATCTATAACGATGTGTTTATCATCGTGTTTGCCTGTTTGTTTTTCATACTGATCGATGATTTTTATAGAGATTAAAAAAAGTAAAATAGCAAGTAAGATTAAAGTTTCTACGCCTAAATACCTTAAAATAAAAAAAGCAGGGATTAGCGCTGCTATCGTGCCAAAAGTTCCTGGAGCTTTATTAACACTACCTGAATAAAAAAAAGTTAAAAATAGTTTTTGCATGATTACACCATATATGACATTTGATGAAGTTTTATAAGTTGCTCATAAAATTCTTTATCGCTTCGATATTCTAAAATACCATGCGTAGGGAAAAGATTGCTATAGATATTTTGTTTATTATGAAAGCGATTTGGAAAAAGCTCAGATAAAATCAAAGCCGAAATTTCTCTTCTTATAAAAACTGCTGGTGGAATGATACCAAGTCTGAGTAAATTTTTTAAAGAATCGCCATGGTATTTCATATGATGATGAGCTCCATGCGGGCATGATTTGGTGCTTACTATCATTTTGCATTCATCGCAAAATACAAATTCAGGAAGTATGGTTACTTCTATATTATAATCTTTTGCAAAGTCATCAAGTACAGTAAAGGCTCTGTTTTGATTAAAATACATTCCAAGTCCTGCATGATTTTGTCCTACAAAAAGCTTATTGCAGTCAAAACTTTTAGCCAAAGCACATTCAAGAACTGGATTTAAATGTGAGGCAAAAATTTTGATATTATGCAAAGGTATGAGTAAAACCCTAGAAGATGGTAAGTAATTTTGAGCAAAAACATCAAAACAACGCTTTTTGAGTTTTAAACTTAAACCATTATTCTCATAAGATTCTATAAGGAAAATAATCACTAGATCAGATTGCTCTATAGCCCATCTTAAAATTCTCTCATGCGCCCTATGAAAAGGATCAAAGCTTGAAACAATAGCGGTAATATTAGAAGGGTTTAATCTTTTTTTGATTTTTTCAAAATCTTCTTTAATAGCTTTGATATGGTTATGATAAATTTCAAATTCCCCACTAATGCAAGTTTTTCCAAAATCTTGGATTAAACAAGCATTAGGTCTAAAAATATCATTGCTGTTTTTATCATTTTCAAATTTACTTTCTAAAATGATATGTCCTATGATTTTATCATTGCAGATAAAGTCTATTTTATCGCCAACTTTTGCATTTTTTAAAACTGTATTATTCTCTTCAGTGCTAGCGGGTGCAAAGGTTAGAGTATAAGGAATTTTTTGATTATGAATCATTCCAGTGGCTAGGAATTCATCTCTTTCTTTTTGGTTCATTAATTTAGTAAAAGAACCAAAAATTCCTTCTTTGATAAAGCATAAAACCTCGTATTCTTCCTCTGAGATTATAATGCTATTTTTTCTTTGTAATGCCATATTTTTTCCTTTTTTCCCATAAAGACTTTCTTGAAATTCCTAACTTTTTAGATAAATCCGTATCAGGAAAGACGTTTTGATAACTAATGATAATGTGTTTAACATAATCATCAATAGTTAAAATCCCATTGCTTTCAAAGCTTTTTTCATCTTCGCCTAGCTCTAAAATTTGAAAATCATTATGTTCAATATTCGCACTTGTATGTATAATAACAGCTTTTTTTAAAGCAAGATTTAACATCTTTTCTTTTTCCAAAGGTTTTAAGGTTTGAAAATTGACTAAATAATATAAAGAATTATCCTTAAAAATCTTATCTAAATTTTGTTGGTGTGAAAGATCTATGTATATATTTGCGATATTGTGTTCATTGGTATAATTAAATACAAAATGATCAGCAAAAATTTGATTATTAGTTTTTAAAATCAAAGGCAATTTAAATTTTTTATAATCAAAAGTTGGTAGTTTTGCTGTTTCAAATTTATGTTTTAAATAAGATTGATAAGTATGATTTAATATGCTTATTTTTTTAAATTCTTGAAAATGCTTTATTTTACGCATTAATTCTTCTATCATGAAAGGCTTTTGTATATAATCACTCGCACCAGCTTTTAATGGTGCTAAAACAGTATCTGAGCTTATGTAAGATATAAGTAAAATAATGATTTTATGCTTAAAAATTTCTATAATATGTTCAAAATTAGCCATGCTAGTAGAAAGCAAAATAACCTCATAATCATGATGAGCAAGTTCATTAACATTTGCGATAATATCACAATCATAACCTATAGAATTAAGCTTTGAGCCTATACTTTGGGCTAAATAAAATTCATTTTCTACTATTAAAACTTTCATAATTTCATCCAATCAAAATATTTTAAATTTACACTTGCTAAAACCGCAATTCCTTCTTTTCTTCCTACAAATCCTAGATGTTCTGTGGTGGTGGCTTTGATATTGATTTTATTTGGTGTGGTTTTTAATGTTTTAGCGATATTAAAAGCAATAGCTTCTTTAAAATCTTTCATTTTAGGTGTTTGAGCTATGATAGTAATATCAGCATTTACAAGCTCAAAACCATAATTTTGCACCAAAGTATAAGCATTTTGCAATAAAAGCATAGAATCAGCATTTTTATACTGCATATCATTATCTGGGAAAAGTTCGCCAATATCTCCAAGCCCTGCTGCACCCAAAAGCGCATCAATTAGCGCATGAGCTAGCACGTCTCCATCAGAATGAGCTTTTAAACCCATATTTTCATGCACTTTTACCCCACCTAAAAGCAAAGCTCTTTGCTCTCCAAATTCATGCACATCAAAACCATTTCCATTAAAAATATCCCAAGATGGTTTTGGTAAATTTAAGCTTTTTAAATCTTCTTTAAAGGTAATTTTTTTAGCTAACTCATCACCTTGTACATACCAAATTTTACCACCAATAGCTTGTATGGCTGTGCTATCATCGGTGAAATTTGAGCTTTGCTCTAAAGCTTTTTTTAGCATACTTGTGCGTGAAAGTTGAGGGGTTTGTATGAGTTTGATTTTATCTCTATCAATAGCTTCTTGAGCATAAATTGTAGTATCGCTTACTTTTAAAACAGGTGTAATACAATCAGCTTTGTCATGATTTTCTATGATGTTATTAAAAAGATTTTTAGAAATCAAAACTCTTGCAACATCACTAACCAAAACATATTCACTCTCAACCATGCTTAAAGCATTGAGTAAAGATTGTGCTCTAGTTGCACCACCTTGGACAAATTTATATTCAGGGGCAAATTTTTTCATATAAGAAATATTACCAGAAGTAACAACTATTTGTTTAAAAGGATAAAAAGAACTTAAATTTTTAGTAGCATAAAGCCATAAAGGTTGTTCGCCTAGTCGTAAAAACTGCTTTTTTACCGGAGCATTAAATCTTGATGATTCTCCCGCAGATAGCATAATCAAGGAAATATCTAACATTTGTTACACCTTAATTTCTTATTAATGTTACGATATTATACACCATAAAAGCCAAAATTTATATTTATGTTAGTAGAATTAATCATTTTAAATAATAAGGAGAAAAATTGAAGGAAAAAATCGAAGAAAGATTAAAACAAGTTATATATCCAGGTTTTAAAAAAGATATAGTTAGTTTTGGTTTTGTAAAAAAAATTGAATCAAATGAAAATCAAGCACATATTGTAGTTGAAATCGTTTCAGCTAATGCTCAAATCGCACAAGAGCTTAGACTAAACATCGCAAATGCTTTAAAAGATTTAAATTTAGAGCTTAATTTAGAAATCATTCAACCAAAAATTCCTGAAGAAAAAAGCAATTCAAGAAGTGGTAAAAATATCGCTCCACAAATTAAAAATTTCCTTATGATTTCAAGTGGTAAAGGTGGGGTAGGTAAAAGTACTACAACTTTAAATTTAGCGATTTCTTTGGCTAAAATGGGTAAAAGAGTAGGACTTTTAGACGCAGATATTTATGGGCCAAATATACCAAGAATGCTAGGTGAGAGTAAAAGTAAGCCTGAAATTGTAGGTCAAAAAATTCGTCCTATTTTATCTCATGGAGTTTATATGATGAGTATGGGCGTGCTAATAGAAGAAGGTAAAGGTTTGATGTGGCGTGGTTCTATGATCATGAAAGCGATTGAGCAACTTTTAGCTGATGTACTTTGGCCTGAGCTTGATGTATTATTGCTTGATATGCCTCCAGGAACCGGTGATGCGCAAATTACCTTAGCTCAAAGCGTGCCAGTGAGTGCAGGTGTGTGTGTAAGTACTCCTCAAGTAGTATCTTTAGATGATAGCAAAAGAGCGCTAGATATGTTTGAAAAATTACACATTCCTGTTGCAGGTATTATAGAAAATATGAGTGGCTTTTTATGCCCTGATAATGGCAAAGAATATGATATCTTTGGTAAAGGCACTACAGAAGAAATGGCAAAAGCTTATAAATGTGATGTTTTAGCTCAAATTCCTATCGAAATGAGTGTAAGAGAGGGTGGAGATAGCGGTAAGCCTGTAAGTTTTTATATGCCTGAGAGTGTAAGTTCAAAAAGATATTTACAAGCTGCTGAAAAAATTTGGGAATTTATAGAAAAAGTTAATCAAGAAGGTAAAGTAGATAATTCAGCTATTCAACCTGTAATGAATGGCAAAAGTGCGTGCTCGCAATAAGGAGGAAAATATGTCAATAGAAAGTAAAGAAGAATTTTTAAATTTAATCAAGCAAATCGAACAAAGGATTAATTATAAAAAGCCTAAAGCTTTTGCTATAGCAAGACTTGATCTAAGTCAAGTTGATCCTAGTAAAAAACTTCAAGCTAATTTTGGTGTGATTAATTTTGAGCAAAATTATGCTGCTGCAGCTGTTATGTTTGAAGCTTTTTTTAGAAGAGGGGTTGATGTTGATTTTAATGAAAGTGAGTTTGTGGCTACTTTGATTAAAGAAGATTTGGATTTTGCACTTGAATGCTTTGCACCATTTTTGCAAGAGCAAGGTCATAAAAATATAGAAGCAATCAAAGCAGCAAAGGAAAATTTTAGAGAAAATGCTTTTTCTTTTGTTTGTATTTTTGAAGATGAAGCACCAAAAAGCTTAGAAAGTGTGTATTTAAAACTTTATTTGCTTTCCAATAAAAAAGTACCTTTAAGAAGTTTAAATTTAACAGGTGCTTTTGGGATTTTACCAAATGTTGCATGGAGTGATAATAAGCCTATTGATTTAGACTTTTTAAGAGAAAATGAGATTGATTTAAAAATGAGTGGAAGATATCCAAGGATTGATTATGTAGATAAATTTCCAAGATTTTTAGCTCATGTTATTCCTGAGGATAATACTAGAATTTTAGAAAGTTCTAAAGTAAGAATGGGTGCGGTTTTAGCTGCAGGCACTACTATAATGCCAGGGGCTGCTTATGTGAATTTTAATGCAGGTACAACCGGTGCTTGTATGGTAGAAGGACGCATTAGTTCTTCAGCTGTTGTGGGTGAAGGTAGCGATGTAGGAGGTGGTGCTTCTATACTTGGTGTTTTAAGTGGTACAAGTGGTAATGCTATTAGCATCGGTAAAGCTTGTCTTTTAGGTGCAAATTCGGTTACGGGAATTCCTTTAGGGGATAATTGTATCGTTGATGCAGGCATTGCTGTTTTAGAAGGGACTAAATTTGCTTTAAAAAATAAAGAAGAACTTCAAAAAATCAATCCTGATTTTAAATTTGATAAAGATATATACAAAGGTTTAGAATTAGCAGGGCTAAATGGCTTGCATTTTAGACAAGATTCTCAAAGTGGAGTGATGATAGTTGCTTTGAATAAAAAGGCTGTAAAACTTAATGAAGATTTGCATTAATTCTTAGCCCTTATGGGTTAAGAATTTTAAATAATTCATGCAGTTTATAAATACACACGCTAGGGTGATGTTTAATACTTCCTATATGTAGTAAAATCTCTTTGCTATCTTTTTTATAAAGTTTTTGCACAAAATTAAAATTCCACCATTTGTAAGTTTTGAAATTTAAATTATGGGTGGTATTTATATGAAAATTTATATAAGAATGATTTTGAAAGTTTTGGTTTAAACCAGGTGCTTGAAAGGCATAGACTTCTTTTATCGTGCTAGGAAAGGTTCTTGTAAAAGCTTGAGCTAGATACCCTCCTAAAGAATGCCCTATGATGATGAGATTTTTATCAATGGTGTATTTTTGCTTGAGTTGATTGTAAAAATATTGCATGGATTGAATTTGGCCTTTTGGAGTTTTGTTAAGTAAAATCAAAAAATCACTAAAAAATCTTTAAAATCAAAACATAAAGGATTTAAATCGCTCCCTGCAAAGGCTAAAATATAATTTTTTCTTTTTTTATCATAAATAAAACTAGCTCTAAAACCCATTTTAGATTGAGGGTGTGTTTCGTTGATGTGCTCAAGTATTTCATAATTTTTTACAAATTTTAAAGCTAAAAATGCATTGTTTAAACCACCTACGGGAATTTTTTCTTTTTTATAAAAAGGATTAGTTAAAGCTTTTATAATGGCTTTGTGTTTTTGCAAACATTCTTTTTTCAAGCTTTGATTTAAATATACATTAGCACAATAAGCTACCAAACTATAATCATATAATTTTTGCAATAAATCGATATTTTTTTCAAAATGAGTGTGAAGTTTTAATAAGAGTAGTTTTTCTTGAGAGGTTAAATTTGTTTTTTGACTTAAAGCAATAAAGCTTTGCAAGTCAAAAAACATTATAAATTCTTACATAGAGCAAGTATTTTGGATAGTTGAATTAAGCATCCAAAGAACTTTTTCATATTTTGCGATATTTTCTTGAGCAAATGCTGCTGTTGTAGTATCGCTTGCTTTTTCAGCTTCTTCATTTAGCTTTTTAAATTCACCCAAAAGATATTTATAATCTTCTCTAATAAGTTCTAAAACTTCTACTGGAGTAAAGCAATCTTTTTGAACCTTAGGTGCTTTTGCATTTTCTAATAAAGTGTTTGAGCAAACGATAGCCTTTTCTCCTAGTTGTAAAGCTCTCTCAGCGCAATCATCAAAAAGCTCTGCCATTTCTTCATAAGCTTTTTCTGTATATTCATGAATTGAGAAAAACTGTAAACCTTTTACATTCCAGTGATAATTATGAAATTTAATCCATAAGCTATGAGCATCCGCTTGTAATTGTAATAATTGTTTTGTTACTGACATGTTATCTCCTTTTTTATTTTTAAAATTATAACATAAAATTCTTAAATAATAATTATTATTATCTAATAAATTTTAATGTTAATAATTATTATATTTTCATTATACTCTTTTTTTACAATAAAGCAAATTTATTTACTTAACATATTTTTGAGTATTAATTTTCCTACCTCTACGCCAGGTTGATCATAAGTATTAATTCCAAGCATAATGCCACATGCAGAAGTAAATAACTCATAATAATACATCAAATACCCACAATGATAAGCATCTAATTTTTCAAGTTCTATGACATCAACACTTAAATTTTCAGCAATTAATGCATGCATGGTTGCATCACATTGCGCGTTTAAAAGATCATGTAAATTGACCTCATTAGTAAAATCACAATTTTGCAAATGATTAAAGCTTATATTTGGGATGCTAGGAGATTTTTGACTATCTTTGATTTTTAAAAAAGTAACAGTTTTATCTTTAGGTCCATCCATGATAAGTTGTAAAAAGCTATGCTGATCTCTAGCGCCAATTAAAGCAATAGGAGTTAAACCTATGCGTTTAAAGCCTTGTTTTTTACCTAAGCTTTCAGCAATTAGTTGAATATACCATTCATTAAAACCCTTAAAAGCATCTCCGTAAGAAAAAAGCACATTAATATGTGCACTTTTATGCGTGCAATAATGATAAGCCTTTTGCAAAATTTGATCACATTTTTTCTCAAAAAAATCCACATAACAAGCTTTTGCGCCTTCTAATAAGGCTTTGGTATCATACCCACAAAAGCTCAAAGGAACAATACCAATAGCAGATAAAACACTAAATCTACCTCCAACATTTTTAGGTATAAAAAAGCATTTTATGTTTAATTCTTCTCCTAGTTTGTGAAGTTTTGATTCAAAATCAGTAATAAATACAAAGTTTTCATGCAAATTTTCATTTTTAAAATCAAAATGAGCAATGATGAGTTTAAATAAAGAAATCACCTCTATAGTTGTACCTGATTTACTTGCTATGATGAAAAGTGTTTTTTGGGGATTTATTTTTTGCATAGTTTGGGTAAAAGTATGTGAGGAGGTATTGTCAATAATAAAAAGTTTTTTTTCTTCTATTTGATCAAATAAAAGCTCTTTTAAAGCTTTAACCCCACAACTTGATCCACCCATACCTACTAAAACGATATTTTCTATATGAGTTTTAGTAGCGATAAATTCTTTGCTTTCTTTGATTAAATCAAAGCTCGTATCTACTAAGTGATAATACCCTATATCGCCACTTTCTAACTCATCATTCATTCTATTTGCATAAGCAGTGATTTTTTTAAAATCTTGGGTTTTAAAAAATAAAGTATTATTTAGCATTTTTACTTTTCTCATAAAAATAATTTGTCGCTTCTACAAAGCCTTCTACGCTTCCACAATCAAACCTTTTTCCTTTAAATTTATAAGCTAAAACCATATTATTAGTTGCTTGTGAAAGTAAAGCATCGGTAAGTTGAATTTCTCCATTTTTACCTGCTTTGGTATTTTCTAAAATACCAAAAATATCAGGCGTTAGAATGTATCTTCCTATGATTGCTAGATTGCTTGGAGCATCTTTTGGATCAGGTTTTTCTACCATAGAATTTACCATGATCAAATCCTCTTCCACAGCATTTCCAGCTATAACCCCATAGTTTGAAACCTGATCAGCTTCAACCTCCATCACAGCTATAACAGAGCAGCGGTATTTTTCATAAATTTTTACCATTTGAGCTAGGACATTTACCCCGTCTTCATTCACGCATAAATCATCTGCCAAAATTACCCCAAAAGCTTCATCTTGCACTAAAGGCTTTGCCTTTAAAACTGCATCTCCTAAGCCTCTCATTTCATTTTGTCTTGTAAAAGTAAAAGTGCAACGATCTATGAGTGTTCTTATTTCACTTAAAAGGTATTCTTTTTTAGTGCCTGCGATTTGATGTTCAAGTTCATATGAAATATCAAAATAATCCTCCAAAGCTCTTTTTCCACGCCCTGTAACAAATCCCATGGTTTCCATACCAGCTTCTAAAGCCTCATCTACACCATAGTGAATTAAAGGCTTAGTTAGTATAGGTAGCATTTCTTTAGGTAGGGTTTTTGTAGCAGGTAAAAATCTAGTACCATAACCTGCTGCAGGAAAAATACAAGTTTGAAGCATAGTTTATCCTTAAATTTTTATAAGTTGTTTTGATTATAATTTTATTTAAATATTATAGCTAAATTAAGGAAAATATGAAAACCATTGATCAAATTTATCAAGCAAAAATAGAAATCAAAAAATCAACTTTTTTGTCTTTTTTGTGTCCTTTTGAAGATTTTCAAAATTTAATGCAAAAGCTAAGAAATGAGCATTTAAAAGCTGTGCATTTTGTATATGCTTATAGGTATTTAAATGAATTTGATCAAATCATAGAAGATAAAAGCGATGATGGTGAGCCAAAAGGAACTTCTGCCATGCCTTGTTTGAATGTCTTAAGAGGGGCTTTGCTTGTTAATTGCGCGGTGATTGTGGTGCGTTATTTTGGAGGGATTAAACTTGGTACAGGTGGTCTTGTAAGAGCTTATAGTGAAGCTACAAATGAAGCTATTTTAAATGCAAGGCTTTTAGAATTTGAAGCTAAAAATATTTTAAATTTAAACATTCCTTTTCATCTTTATGCAAGATTTGAGCATTTTTTAAATAAAAATAACATTTCATACGAAAAAAAATTTCAAGAAAATGTTGAATTGATTTTAAGTGTTAATGCTAAAGAAGAAGAGGAATTTAAAAAATTTGCAAAAGAGTTTGAATTTAGCGGACTTGTTTGGAAGTAAGCGTTTGCTTACTTCATTTTTATAAAGAATTTAAAAGATCTTTTACCATATCTTTTTGTGGCTCTTGTTTTTCTTCTATATTAGCTTGCATAGGAGTTTCGTTTTGTCCTCTAAAACGATAATTATAAATATTTGACATATTTGAGCTAAAAATTCCTGTGCTAAATTGATCTTGACTCATAGCTTTTGAAAAAAGCTCATCAAGTTTTATGCTTTGCTCGTTTAAATTTTCACTATTGTTTTGACTAAGTAAAGACATAAAGTCTTCATTAGCTCCTTGAGTGCTTTTATAAGCACTACTTTGACCATATCCATACTCTTTAACCGATAAATTATCATGGTTAACTTGCATGTTTTCTCCTTTCAAAATATTACAAGAAAAAAACAAGCAAAAATCATTCCTTAATCACCATGAGTTGGGTAGTATTCAGCTTCTATTTCATTGTTTTTAATAAACTCTTCTCTAGCTTTGTTACAGCGCTCATCTCTTAGTTTTCTATAAGCATTTCTACTCTCTAATTCTTGAGAAGTTAAAGGGCGATCTTCTAAAAAAGAAATGTGAAAATAAGTGTCATCTTCTTTGCTGAATTTTTCATAAAATTCAACATAGTCAAAATAATCTTTTTCACTTTGAAAATCAATACTTTCTTCTATATAAATAGTTGGGCCAAAGCCTCTGTGATTTTGAGTAAAATGTCCAAAACCAGCTGCATATTTTATCTTAAACGAATTCATTCTAAACCTCCTAAAAACTCGTCATAACTTCCTTTAAAGTCTATTAGTTTTCCATCTTCTAAAAACCATATACGATTGGCAAAAGCGCTAATTAGCTCTCTATCGTGGCTTATGCATATCACGCAACCTTTGAAATTATACAAGGCTTCACCTAATGCAATGATACTTTCAAGATCTAAATGATTATCCGGTTCATCTAAAAGTAAGAAATTTCCACGTTCTAACATTAATTTTGAAAGCATTAAGCGGTGTTTTTCGCCCCCGCTTAAGCTAGAAGCCATTTTCTCTTGATCGCTTCCGCTAAAGAGCATTCTACCAAGACATTTGCGAATTTCATCCAAATCTTTGAATTTTTCACTCATTAGCCATTCATAAAGTTTCAAATCTTCATTAATTAAATTCGTTGTATCTTGTGAAAAATATCCCATTTCTATGGTAGCACCAAGGTGAATATGACCACTATCAGGTTCTAATTTTGATGCAATGATTTTAGCTAAAGTGCTTTTTCCAACACCATTTGCACCGATTAGGGCTATTTTATCACCTTTTTCTAATTTCAATTCTAAATTTTCAAATAAAGTTTTATCATAAGCCTTGCTAATACCTTTTAATTCTAAAACTTCATTTCCTATTTCTCTATTTGTTCTAAAAACGATACTAGGATCACGTCTACTTGAAGTTTTAATCTCTTCAAGTTCAAGTTTTTCTAAAGCTTTAGCCCTACTTGTAGCTTGTTTGGCTTTTGAAGCATTAGCGCTAAAACGACGTATGAAATTTTCTAATTCTTCTCTTTCTTTTAAGGTTTTATCGCGTTTGAGTTCAGCTTGCTTAGCAAGTAAGGTTGAAGCCATATACCAATCATCATAATTTCCAGCAAAATCGCGTATTTGTTTAAAATCCACATCTAAAATTCTTGTACAAACTTTATTTAGAAAATGTCTATCATGGCTAATTACTACTAAAGTTCCCTCATGTCTTAAAAGTTCATTTTCAAGCCAAGAAATAGCTTCTAAGTCAAGGTTATTTGTAGGCTCATCTAAAAATAATACATCAGCACCTAAAAACAATACTTGTGCTAATAAAACTTTAAATTTATCCGCACTTTGCAAAGTACTCATAAGAGCATTAAAATCTTTAATATTTAAAGAACTAAGAATTTTTTCACATCTAAGCTCACAATCATAGTTTGGATCTTCTTCTGCTGTTATGATTTCAAGCTCGCTTAATCTATCATTGATTTCATCGGTAAATTCTTCACTCATATAAAGTTTTTCTTTTTCTTTTAGTGCATCATATAATCTTTTATTTGCACACATTACCGCATCTTTGATAGTGTAGTTTTCAAAAGCAAATTGATCTTGTCCTAATACAGCGATTTTTAAATTTGGGTCTATACAAATTTCTCCACTGCTTGATTCTATTTCGCCTGAGAGAATTTTTAAAAAGGTTGATTTTCCTGCACCATTTGCGCCTATAAGTCCATATCTTTCACCACGGTTTAATTTTAAATTTACATCTTCAAATAAAAGTTGGTTTGCAAAACGCATAGTGAGATTTTTTACTTCTACCATTAATATCCTTAAAATATTTTTGCTATAATTTTAACAAAAAAAGGTTTATTATTTTGGATTTTTCGTATTTATTGTTAAAAACATTGCCTAGTATGACTTTGGTTTTTAATATCTTAGCTTTGTTTTTAGCTTATTTTTTTAAGCAAAATAAGATTTTTTTCTTACTCTTGTTGATTTTATGCGCTAGAGCTTTATCTTTAGTAGCAAGTGAGTATCAAGCGCATTTGTTTATCTCGGTGTTTTTGCCTTTTTCTTTTGTGCTTTTTGTGTTTTTGCAAGATAGCAAGCTCGTGTTTGAAAGAATTAATCTCATTAAATTTGCGTATTTAGCCTTTATGGGTTTTGTAGCGTTAATACTTAGCACAAGTACTAATTTTAATGCAAGTATTACAAGTGAGATTTTTGGCCTTTCAACACAATTTTTTAAGCCTATTAGCGAGTTAAGTTTTTGTGTGTTTTGGGCAGGAATGATATTTTTATTATTTTCGTATTTTAAAAACAATGATTTTCATTTTTTGCTAGCTTATATGGGCTTGAGTGTGCAGTTTTTATTTTACAATAGTGTTGATTTGGGTTATTATGAATTTGCTTCTTTAGTGTTGATAGGATTTTTAGCGTATAAAGCTTATAAAATAGCCTTTTTTGACACTTTAACCAATTTGCCAAATTTAAAAGCCTTAAGAAGATATGCACAAGGACTTGAAAATTTTCATTTAGCCTTGATTGAAGTAAAAAATATCAATGAAATTTATCATCAAAAAGGCTCAAAAATGGGCGAGTTTATAATGCATGAATTTGCTAGAATTTTAAAAAAAGCTTTGCACGCTAGAGTTTTTAAAGATGATAAGGATTATTTTATCATTGTATTTGAAAATGAAAACATGGCCTTTGTGCAAAGTAAGCTTCAAATGCTTGAAAATTTTATGCAAAAATATAGTTTTGAATTGAAAGAGCAAAATGCAAAATTAGAAATCAAACTTTGTTTATCTAACAAAAATGAAAACATAGAAGAAAGTTTAAAACAAGCTAAATTAGAACTTAGAAGACAAAAGGATTAAAATGTTAGATTTGATTTTTAGAGAGTATGACATAAGAGGGCTTTACCCAAGTGAGTTAAATGAAAAAAGTGTAAAAGCTATAGGTTATGCCTTGGGTTTAGAAATGAAATCAAGAGGTTGTGAGAAAGTAAGTGTGGGCTATGATGCAAGATATAGTGCAAATGAACTTTTTAACTATTTAATTAGCGGTTTAAATAAAGCTAATATGCAAGTTTTCAATATAGGCTTAGCACCAACTCCTATGGGGTATTTTAGTTTATTTTTTGATGATATTTTTGATGCAAACATCATGATAACAGGTTCGCATAATCCAAAAGAATACAATGGCTTTAAAATCACGATTAGCAAAGAAAGTTTTTTTGGTGCTGATTTGAAAAAACTTTCTTTAAAAGTGCAAGAGTATTTAGAACTTGAAATCAATGATGATTTAAGATATGAAAATTATGATGTTAAAAGCTTATATATAGACTTTTTAGCTAAGCATTTTTCACATCTTAAGGGCTATAAAGAAAAAATCATTATTGATTGTGTAAATGGAGCTACTGGAGTGATTATAAAGCCTTTGGTGGAAAAATTAAATCTTAATGCACAAATTTTATTTGAAAATCCTGATGGAAATTTCCCAAACCACGCGCCTGATCCAACAGAGCTTGAAAATTTACACGCATTGCAAGTTGCGCTAAAAGAAAATGAAAATGCAAAAATGGGCTTTGCTTTTGATGGAGATGGAGATCGTTTAGTAGTAGCAAGTAAAGATTATGTATTTAAGGGTGATGAGCTTTGCTATTTATTTGCTAAAAATATAAAAAATCCTAGAGTTTTAGGTGAAGTAAAATGTTCTAAAAATCTTTTCGATGGGGTAGCTAAATTTGGTTTTATCATGATGGGTAAGACTGGACACTCTAATATTAAAAAAATGATGAAAGAGCAAAATATCGACATAGCAGCAGAGCTTAGTGGGCATATTTTCTTTAAAGATAGATATTTTGGTTATGATGATGGAATTTATGCATTTTTAAGAACTTTAGAGCTTTTAGTAAATGGTTTTGATATAGAAAAATTGGTTAAAGAATTACCAAAACTTTATGCAAGTGAAGAGATTAAGCTTAAGGTTAGTGAGGAAAATAAATTTCAAATCATAGAAAAATTTAAAGAAAAAGTAAAAGCAAACGCTTTTGAAAATGTGCTTGATTGTAATGAAATTGATGGAGTTAGAATCACCTTTAAAGAGGGTTGGGCGCTTTTGCGTGCTTCTAATACAAGTCCATATCTTATCATGCGCACTGAAGCTACAAGTGCTGAATTTAAAGACTTTTTAGAAGCAAGAGTAAAAGAACTTTTTGAAGAAATTATAAAAGAGCTTGCATAAGCTCTTTTACATCAATATTTTTTGTGTACAAATATGCTCTTAAGAGTTTAGGGATTTTTGCTTTTCTATAAATTTCTTTAAATTCTTTTGGCATTTTCTCACAACTTATAAAAGGAAAAATCAACACTTTTTCTTGTATATAAACAATGCCTATTTTATGCGAAATCACTCCATTGCCTTTTAAAGCTTCTTGTCTTTGTTTGGCGCTTAAAAGCACTCCAAGTTTTTTAAAGCATTTTGCGATTAAACTTTCATCTTTATGAGTAATGTAAATATTTTTAAATTCACAAATATTTTCTTCTTTTAAGTCTTTTTCTAGGTATTTAAAACTCTTTTTTACTCCATTTGGATAAAGCTTTAAAAACTCATTAGCAAAATTTTTGCGTATGAAATTTCTAAAATATTTTTCATCATCATTACTCTCATCATGAAAAAAAGTGATATTGTTTTCTTTTAAGTAATTTGAAATTTCTTCTTTTGGAATTTCAAGCAAGGGTCTTATGATAGTAAAATATTTTCTTTTTTCAATATCTTTAAAGCCAAGTAATTCTCTAAGTCCTGCACCTTTGGAAAATTGCATTAAAAACCATTCTAGTTTATCATTTAAATGATGAGCTAGTAAAAGATTATCATAAGAGTGATTTTTGCAAAGTTTTTCAAAAAACTCATAACGCAAAGCTCTTGCGCAAGCTTCGAAATTTTTTGTTATATTGGGTGCGGTTTTGATGTAAATTTTTTTGTGAAAACGCTTAGCTAATTCTTTGGCATTTTGCTCTTCTTTATCGCTATTTTTGCGAGTTTTATAGTTTATAAAAGCAAGGTCAAAATCTATATTTTTTTCTAAAAGCATGAAAAATAAAGCACTCGAATCACTCCCGTGAGAAAATGCTAAAAGATTTTTCCCTTGCTTTAAATGATTTAAATATTTGCTATCAATCATCAAGCCTTCTTAAGGCTTTTGCAATGAGTTTTTTATCTAAGCTCTGTGTGATTTCACACTCATAAAGCTCACCTATTTCTAAATCGCCACAATCACTTTCATTGATGAGAATTTCTCCATCTATATTTCTATCCCAACGCAAATCTTTTGCGCCGATGAAAAATTCTCCTTCAGAGCTTTGACCTTCACAAAATGCTAAGGTTTTTTTACCAACTTGTTGATTAAAGCTTTTTTCTATGCATTCATCGACGATTTTTTCTATCACTTTTAATCTTGTATTGATGATTTTACTAGGAATTTGTTCCATTTTAAAAGCTGCGGTATCTTCTTCTTTAGAATAAGCAAAAACACTAATTCTATCAAAACCAAATTCTTTTATAAAAGTGCATAATTCTTCAAAATCCTCATCGCTCTCTCCAGGGTGTCCTACTATAAAACCTGTGCGTAAAAATGAATTTGGGGCTTGTTTCATTAAATTTAAAAGTTCGATTAATTTAGTTTTGTTAGCTCCGCGTTTCATGATTTTAAGCATATTATCACTGATGTGTTGTAAAGGCATATCAAAATAATTTACAAAAACTTTTGATTGAATGATCTTTTCTATCACTTCTTTGCTAATACTTGTTGGATATAGATATAAAATTCTAGCAGATTTGATACCTTGGATATTTTCTATAGCCTCAATAAGCTTTAAAAGTCCATCTTTTTGACCTTGATCAAATAAATACGAACTTGTATCTTGAGCAATAAAAGAAAAGTCTTTATAACCTTTTTTAACAAGTTCTTTTACTTCATTTACAATGCTTTCTAAGCTTCTTGATTTAAGTTTTCCTTTAAAGCTTGGTATAGCGCAAAATGAACATTTTTGATTACATCCTTCAGCTATTTTGATAAAAGCATGATAATTTGATCCTGTGATTACACGATTGGTATTTTTATCTTGCAAGTAAGTAGAATTTGAAAAAAGATTAGTTTTTTTAAGTATCATTTCATCAATTTTTTCATAATCTCCCACACCGGTAAAAAGATCAACTTCAGGTAGTTCTTTCATTAATTCCTCGCGGTAGCGTTGCATCAAACAACCTGTTACAACCAACAATGAATCTTTTTTTCTTTGCTCGTGTAAGTCTAAAATCGCATTTATGCTTTCTTTTTTAGCACTATCTATAAAGCCACAAGTATTTACAATCAAAACATCAGCTATACTTGGTTCATTACAAATTTCGTAATCACTTAATCTTCCAAGCATGATTTCGCTATCAACTAAATTTTTATTACAACCTAAAGACATTAAAAAAAGTTTTGGCATATTTCTCACTTTAAATATTTTATTTTTTGCTAAAATTATAAGATTAAATTATATCAAAATTGGAAAGAAAATTTTTATGGATAATTACGAATACAGCGAACTTTTAAAAAAATTAAAAAACAAAGTTGGAAATATCGCTTCTATTATTAAGCCTGAAGAGATAAAAGCAAGATTAAAAGAAATAGAAAATTTAGAAAATTCCCCTTCTTTTTGGAGTGATGTAAAACAAGCAGGCATTATAGGTAAAGAAAAAACTAAAATTTCAAATTTGCTTAAAAATTATGAAAATGCAAACAATGCTTTAAATGATGCAAGTGAGCTTTTTGATCTTGCTAATAGCGAAAATGACTTAGACACTATAGAAGCTTTATTTGAAGATGCAAACAAGCTAGAAGATCTTATTGTAAATCTTGAAATTTCTATGCTTTTAAGCGGAGAAAATGACGGCAAAAATGCCATAGTTTCTATTCACCCAGGAGCGGGTGGAACGGAGAGTAATGATTGGGCTAGCATGCTTTATAGAATGTATTTGAGATTTTGCGAAAGAGAAGGTTTTAAAGTAGAAACACTTGACTTTCAAGAAGGTGAAGAAGCAGGGCTTAAAGATGTGAGCTTTTTGGTAAAAGGTGAAAATGCTTATGGGTATTTAAAAGCTGAAAATGGCATTCATCGTTTAGTAAGAACTTCTCCATTTGATAGTGCAGGGCGTCGCCATACGAGTTTTTCTAGTGTGATGGTTTCTCCTGAACTTGATGATGATATAGAAATAGAAATTGAAGAAAAAGATATAAGGATTGATTATTATAGAGCAAGCGGAGCAGGTGGACAGCATGTTAATAAAACTGAATCAGCAGTGCGTATAACTCATATGCCAAGTGGTATAGTAGTGCAATGTCAAAACGATAGAAGCCAACATAAAAATAAAGCAACTGCTTTTAAAATGTTAAAATCACGCCTTTATGAACTTGAGCTTATGAAACAACAAGATGAAGCAAATTCAAGTGAAAAAAGTGAGATAGGTTGGGGGCATCAAATCCGCTCTTATGTGCTTTTTCCTTATCAACAAGTCAAAGACACACGCTCAAATGAAGCTTTTTCACAGGTTGATAATATCTTAGATGGGGATATTAAAAAAATCATAGAAGGTGTTTTAATAGCGCAAAAAGCACAAGATTAATACTACAAAAGGATATTAAATGGAAAAAATTCTAGTTTGTGTGGATGTTTTAGAGCCTTGTAAGGAAAGCTTGCATTATGGGGTATATTTAGCTAAAAAGCTAGATTTACCTTTAATGTTTTTATATACCATAGAACCAAATTTTACTAATGCTGAATTAGCTTGTAGTTTTGGCATAGGCGCTAGTGGATGTGTGATTGAAGATTTGGTAGAAGAGCAAAGTCAAAAAAATGAAAATCTTTGCAAAAAAGGGCAAAGAATTTTAGAAGAATTTTGTGCTTATGCAAAAGAACAAGGCGTAAAAGAATGCTTTAGTGTGCAAAGAGATGGAGATTTGGAAGAAGTTTTAAAAGAATACAATGATCAAATAAGATTAGCCATAGCAGGTTTAAAAGGCGGAGGTAAGAAAAATAAAATAGGTATTCATACAGAAGAATTAGTAAGAGCTTTAAATGTGCCTATTTTGCTTGTAAATTCTGCTTTTAAAGAGATTAAAAGTGTGATGATGGCTTATGATGGGAGTAATTTAGCTAAAAAGGCCATAGAACAAGCCATTAAAAGACCTATTTTTAAAGAAGCAAAGCGTTATATAGTAAATGTTTCTAAAGATGAAAAAGCTTCTTATGAGTTATTAGCTCAAGTAAGTCAAATTTTTAAAGAAGCAAATTTAAATGTACAAACTCAGCATTTAAATGGAGAGATTACTCAGGCTTTATTTGATTTTGGTGATCAAAATGATATAGATTTATTGATCATGGGGGCTTATTCACATCACTGGTTGAAAAGTATTTTATTTGGTAGTTTGACAAATGATATTTTAACTAAGGCTAAAAAACCTTTATTATTAATTCGCTAACATTAATCTATTGTGATTAAAGATTATAAAATAAGTACATGAAAAATTCTCATGTACTTATAAATTTAAAAATAAAATAAAATTAATTGATATAAAGATTAGCCATATAAAAAGCAAAAATGCTATCAAAAATGGTTTAAAACCCGCATTTTTTAAAACATTTTTATGGATATTCACTCCCAAGGCTACCATAGCCATAGAAAGTAAGAGTGTGTCTATGGTTTGTATGCTTGGTTTTATATAGTTAAGTGCAAAATCGGTATTTAATATTTCAAGTGAGCTAATACCACATGCAAATAAAAACCATAAGGCAAAATAAGGAATATTTGCTTTTATAGAGATTTTTTCATTATTTTTACTTAGAAATTTCAATGAAAAAAGACTTAAAAAAATCAAAAAAGGCACTAACATTAAAACACGCATCATTTTTTCTATGACAGCGCCATCTCCTGCTTGCACAGCTTCACCTGCTGCAACAGCATGTGCAACTTCATGCAAGCTTGCTCCCATGAAATATCCCATTTGCTTTAAATTAAAAAAATCAAACCAGCCTAAATTCCAAGCCAAAGGATATAAAAACATCCCCAAAGTTCCAAATACAACCACAGTACAAACTGCCACGCCAACTTTAGCAGAGCCACCTTTAATAACGCTTTCACTAGCCATCACAGCGGCTGCTCCACAAATGCTTGAGCCACTACTTATAAGTATGCTTTCTTTAAGATCAAGTTTAAATAATTTTCCTAGTAAAAGCCCTATAAAAAAGGTAGAAAACACCACTAAAAATGCTAATAAAATTCCATTTAATCCAACTTTTTCTAAATCATTAAAAGTAATTCTAAAACCATAAAGTATAATTCCAAGTCTTAAAATTTCTTTTGTTGCTATGCTTAAAACTCCTGATTTTTTGAGTAAATTTGCATTTTGATGCGCTAAATTTCCTATCAAAGCTCCTAAAATTACAGCTATAATTAAAGCTGAAATTCCAAGATTTTTAAAAAAATTAAGCTCAGAAATAGCAAAAGCACAAAAAGCAAGAGTAAAAAATAGTAAGAAAGCTTCAAATTTTCTATTTTTATATATATTTTTATGCATGAATTTTTCCTTTTTTGTTTTTTGTAATCTTAATGATTTTTTTATGATAAGTAAAATTAATTTTATTTGATATAATGATTAAAAATACTTATCAAAAGATTGCTTATGACTTTTAAACAAATAAAATATTTTCAAGCCTTGTGTAGAAATTTAAATTTAAGAGCTTGTGCTAAAGAATTAAATATAACTCAATCCGCTTTATCCTTAGCTATATCTGAACTTGAAAAAAGTTTAAACACCAAGCTTTTTGATAGAAATGCTAAATTTTTAAGTTTAAATGAAAAAGGAAAGATTTTTTTTAAACAAATTACTCCTTTGATTTTAGAATTTGAACGCATTGAAAAAGCAATGCAAGATGATCAAATCTATGAAATAAGCATGAAAGTTAGTCAAAATGTAGGTACTTATTTACTAGGATCTTTTTTGGATCAAAAGGCAGAAAATATCAAATTAAATTTGTCTTTGGATAATAGTCAAAATATCATCAAAGATATTTTAAATAAAGAAATAGATATAGGTTTGATTGAAGGGATTTGCAAAGATAAGGATATAAAAAAGATTAAAATTTGTGATGATGAACTTATTGTGGTGAGTAAAAATGACTTAAAAAAACAATTTTTCATAGATGAGTTAAAGGATTTTAAATGGCTAAGTCGCGAGCAAGGTTCAGGTGCAAAAGAAGTGTTTTTAAATGCTTTACCTAAAGATATAAAGCTTAATTTAGTTTATGAGTTAAACTCAACTGCTATGATAAAAGAGTTGGTTAAAAAAGGTAAATTTTTAGCAGTTTTACCTAAATTTAGTGTTAAAGAAGAACTTGAAGCTAAAAGCTTATTTGAAGTGAGATTAAAAAATTTTAAAATTTCAAGAGAGCTTTGCTTGATTTATCATAAAAATAAAGAGCCAAGCAAGAAATTTATAAATTTATGTGAGTTTTTAAAACTTTGCATTCAAAAAGATTTAGTTTAATTCTTGAATACATTTTTTAAAAAGCTCTCCCCTTTCTTCGTAAGATTTAAATTGATCTAAGCTCGCACAAGCAGGGCTTAGCAGGGCTACTTCATCATTAGTTAAGTTTTGATTGATTTTTTCTACTGCTTTAGGTAAAAACTCGCAAAAATGTGCTTTTAAATTAGCATTTTTAGCATATTCAAGCATTTTATTAGTGCTTTTTCCTATGGTATAAAGTTCTATATTAAGCTCTTTCATAAAAGCAAATAAAGCACTTAAATCCACTCCTTTGTCATCCCCACCTATGATAAGATGAATTTTTTTATCCTTATAGCGTTTAAGAGCAGCTAAACTAGCATCAAGATTAGTTGCTTTAGTATCATTTACCCAAAGTCTATTTTTATGATCAAATATTTCTTCAAGTTTATTTTTTTCTATCTTAAACTCATTTAAAAGCTCATAAGAGCAACGATCTAGTATGATTTTTTCTATACTTAAAGCAATAAGTACATCAAGTAAAAATGGGGTTTTAAAATGAATTTTTTCTAAGTCAATTTGCATTTTTTTAGCTAAATCTTGCTCATCTTCATAGCTTATAACATAAGCATGGGTTGGATAAGCCTCATACTTTTTAGGTAAAATTACCACATCATTTTCATTCATTCTTTCAAGCACGCTAAGTTTTGCTCGCTCATAATTTTCAAAGCTTTTATGCCAAGAAAGATGATCAGGTGTGATAGGTAAAAGCGCATAAATTTCAGGTTTAGCTACTTTGGTGTAAAAAAGCGAAAATGATGAGCTTTCTAAAATCCATAATTTGGCATTAGCATCCATTTGCGCTAAAGGGGTTCCTATGTTTGCTCCCATTTGTGCGTTAATGTGTTTTAAAAGATGATGTGTCATTTGAGTGGTGGTGGTTTTGCCATTTGTTCCGCTTATCCAAACACTTTTTGGCATGCCATCGTAAAAAAAATCATACTCGCTACTTAAATTTCTTGCTTGCTGTATGAGAAGATGATCACTTGGAAAGCCAGGGCTTGGAATTTCTAAGTCACTTTTTAAAGGATTAAATTCACAAGGTGGTAAAAGTGTATTGCCAAATTCATCTTTACTTATACTTGTAAAATGATCATCATAAATATCGCAATTTCCAAAACGCTGCGCAAAAGCTTTGGTTGTTTTTCCGTATCCAAAAAGTGAAATTTTCATTATCTTAACTTTATACTAATTAATGCAATGATATTTGCAAGTAAGGCTATCATCCAAAAACGCACGATGATTTTATTTTCCACCCAACCTATTTTTTCAAAATGATGATGAATAGGTGCCATTTTAAATACTCTTTTATTAAAGATTTTAAAACTTCCTACTTGCAAGATCACTGAAATAGTTTCTAAAACAAATACAAAACCTATAAGCAAAAGTAAAATTTCATTTTTACTTACTATACCAAGATAGCCTAAAAATGCCCCTATACTTAAACTCCCACTATCTCCCATAAAAACTTGTGCAGGATAGCAGTTATACCACAAAAATCCCATAAGAGCACCAACTAAAGCTGCGCTTAATACCACAAGTTCTCCTAGACCTTGAATTTTAGGTAAAAATAAATAAGAACTATAAATAGCATTTCCACTTAAATATAAAAAAGCACCAAGGCTTAAAAGAGAAAATATAGAAGGCACGGTTGCAAGACCATCAAGTCCATCGGTTAAATTTACAGCATTAGAGCTTGATACAATAACTAAAATCCATAAAAACAACATAAACACACCACCATCAAATAGAGCATGTTTGTAAAAAGGTAAATAAAATTCAGTATTTATATCAAATAAATATAATAACCCAACACAGATAAAAGCAGCGCTAAATTGCCCTAGAAGCTTCATTTTTGGGCTTAATCCTGCGTGATTGTCTTTTTTTAAAATTTTCCCCAAATCATCCACTAAACCTATAGTGCAAAATAATACCAAACATAATAATCCAACGATTACAAAACTATTATTTAAATCAGCGCTTAAAACACTTGCTATGATAGTAGCAAAGATAAAAACAAGCCCACCCATAGTAGGAGTATGAGATTTGGCTTGGTGTGATTGTGGGGCGTATTCATAAATAGGTTGATTTGCTTTTTTATTTTGAGCCCATTTGATAAATTTTGGCATTAAATATAAACTCAAAAATAAAGCGATAAAAAATGCAAAACCAGCACGCACGCTAATATAAGAAAAAAACATATAATTTGTATATTCTGTAAGATAAAGCAAAATTTTAACCTTGTATTTGTTTTTTAAAAGCATAATTTTAGTAAAATCACATAAATAAATTATAAAAAAGAGTAAAAAATGAGTCAAAAATGTATTTTGATAATCACAGATGGTATAGGACATAATACAAATTCAAACTTTAATGCTTTTTTTCATGCTAAAAAGCCAACTTATGATAAGCTTTTTGAAAATACCCCTAATGTTTTGATAAAAACAAGTGGTTTGGCAGTTGGCCTACCTGAAGGTCAAATGGGTAATAGCGAAGTAGGGCATATGTGTATAGGTAGTGGACGCATAATCTATCAAAATTTAGTCAAGATAAATAAAGCCATAGAAAATGATACTTTAAAAGATAATAAGGCTTTAAAAGATTTATTGCAAAAATGCAAAAGAGTGCATATTATAGGGCTTTATAGTGATGGCGGGGTGCATTCTATGCATACACATTTTAATGCACTTTTAAAAATTTGTAAGCAAGAAAATAAAGAAGTTTTTGCACATGCAATTAGTGATGGTAGAGATTGTCCTCCAAATTCAGGTTTAGAATTTATAAAATCTTTACAGGAATTTTGCGAAAAAGAAGGGGTTAATTTTGCTTCTTTATCAGGAAGATTTTATGCTATGGATAGAGATAAGCGCTATGATAGGGTTAAGTCTTATTATGATGCTTTATTTGCTAAGGCACAAAAGTGTGATGATTTTGTGCAATTTATACAAAAAAGCTATGATGAAAACATCACAGATGAGTTTTTAACCCCAGTTATTAGTCAAAACTTTGATGGGATTAAGGCTGAAGATGGCGTGATTTTTATCAATTTTAGAAATGATAGAATGCGTCAATTAGTTGCTTCTTTAACCCAAGAAAGTTTTAATGAATTTCCAAAAGAAGTACTTGTAAAAAATGCCATTACTATGAGTTTGTATGATGAGAGTTTTAAACTATCTGTGATGTTTGAAAAAGAAGAATTAAATAATACCTTAGCTTCTGTGATAGCTAATGCAAATTTAAGCCAACTTCACACAGCTGAAACAGAAAAATACGCTCATGTAACCTTTTTCTTTAATGGGGGAAAAGAAGAATTAGAGTGTAATGAAACAAGGGTTTTAATCCCAAGTCCTAAGGTAAAAACATACGATGAAAAACCTCAAATGAGCGCTAAAGAAGTTGCAGATGAGGTGCTTAAGGGCATAGAAAATGGTATGGATTTTATCGTAGTCAATTTTGCAAATGGTGATATGGTAGGACATACGGGTGATTTTGAAGCTGCGATTAGTGCGGTTGAATGTGTGGATGAGTGTTTAGGTAGGGTTATTGCCAAAGCAAGAGAGCATGATTATGCTTTCATTATTACTTCAGATCATGGAAACTGTGAAGCAATGAGAGATGAAAATGAAAATATGCTCACTAATCACACAACCTTTGATGTTTTTGCTTTTATAGAAGCTAAAGGAGTAGATAAACTCAAAGAAGGCATGGGACTTAGTAATATAGCGCCAAGTGTGCTTAAAATTTTAAACTTGCCTATTCCAAAAGAAATGGATGAGGCTTTATTTTAATTTAAAGGAGAACAATGAAATTTAGTGGAAAAAATGTTTTAATAACAGGTGCAAGTAAAGGTATAGGCGCAGCAATAGCTAAAGAATTAGCAAGTCATGGTTTAAAAGTTTGGATTAATTATAGAAGTAAACCTGAACTTGCTGATGTGTTAAAAGAAGAGATAGAAAAAAATGGTGGCGCTGCAGCTGTGATTAAATTTGATGCAAGTGTTGAAGAAGAATTTACAAGCGCTATTGCAACTATAGTAGAAAGTGATGGTGAACTTAGTTATTTAGTTAATAATGCAGGTATTACTAATGATAAATTAGCGCTTAGAATGAGCATGGATGATTTTTCTTCAGTGATTAATGCTAATTTGAATTCAAGCTTTTTAGGTTGTAGAGAAGCATTAAAAACTATGAGTAAAAAGCGTTTTGGTGCGGTTGTTAATATTGCTTCTATAGTTGGAGAAATGGGAAATGCAGGTCAAACTAATTATAGTGCTAGCAAAGGTGGTATGATAGCATTAACAAAATCTTTTGCTAAAGAAGGTGCAGCAAGAAATATAAGATATAACTGTATTACACCAGGTTTTATAAAAAGTGATATGACTGAAGTTTTAAGTGATGAAATAAAACAAAATTATATTAATAATATCCCTTTAAAACGCTTTGCTGATGCAAGTGAAGTAGCTCAAGCTGTGGCGTTTTTATTAAGCGATCATTCTTCTTATATTACAGGGGAAATTTTAAAAGTCAACGGTGGGCTTTATATGTAAAAGCAAGGTTTTAACCTTGCTTAGTTTCTATAGTCACTACTGCTATGGCAAAACCTCCATCATGTGCTACGCTTACACTTACTGATTTTATATTAAATTCTTGCATGATTTTTTGAGAAAAACTAATATGTGGGGCATTTTTATCATCTTTAGAGATGATGATGTCAAAAAAAGAACATTCTTTGGAAATTCCAACCCCTAAAGCCTTAGAAGCAGCTTCTTTAATAGCCCAAAATCCGGCTAGAGTGTTGGTATTTTTTATATAACTTTGCTCTTGCTTGGATAAAAATTTATCCAAGAAAAGCGTTTTGTGTCTTTCATAAATTTTTTCTATGCGAGAGCATACGACTATGTCACAGCCTATCATTAAGATACTACAAAGTCAGTAAAATAAATATTTTTGATAAAACCATCAGTTAAAACCTCATTGATCTTACCGGTTAATTCATCTTTTAATCTTTCTTTACCTTTTGTGGTGCTTACTTCTTCAAAGGTTTTTGAAGTTAAAGTTCTAATAATAATATCTCTAATAATAGCAACTTTTTTATCAAGCTCAGGAGTTAAAGTTTCAACATTTTGCTCAAGTTGAATAGTGCATTTTACATATCTTGATCCACCATCACTTAATAAATTTAGTGTAAAAGGTGCTAAAGGATACATAACGCCGATATTTGCATAATCACTTCCTCTAGCTGCCACTGCATTTGTTTTTTTAGGAGTTTGTGTTGCTTGAGTGCTTTCTTCGACTTGTGGAGTAGGATTTTCTTCAGAACCACCACTAAACATTAAATAAGCAATTGCTCCTACAATCACAAGTAAAAATACAAATAAAAATACAACGATAATAATTACTAAGGTATTGCCACCTTTTTTCTTTGATTCGGTTTGTTCATCTATCATATCTTCAGCCATATTTTTCCTTTTATTAAATTTAGAGTGTTATTGTATCAAAAATTATGTTTTTTTAAAATTATGATTATTTAATCTTTTGTAAATGCCTATAAACACTAGGTTCGGAAATGCCTAAAAGTTCAGCAACCTTAGGAATAACACCTTTTACATTAAATACGCCTTTTTCATATAAACTAGCTATAATTTTTTGTTTTTCTTTCGGTTTTAAACTTTTATTCTTAAAACTTTCTATATCCATACCAGAAATATCTTTGATAATTTCTTCTAGATCAAGTTTTATGTATTCTTTATTTTCTTGTTCTGTGTTTTCATAAGCATTATCATAAATATTTCCAAGGTTTAAGATTTCATCAGAGATTTTTTTAAATGCTGAAGTATCATGATTAATACAAAGCAAACCTTCAAGTTTTTCATCTTTTTTAATAAAAAATGTTGAACCTGACATGACTTGTGAGTTTTTGGTGGAAGTTTTATAATGTGTTATGTAATCTCGCTCTAAATAGATTTTGTTTTTAATCATTTCAATAGCAAAGCCCGTTAGAGGTGAATTTATAGTTCTTTTACTAATATGGTTATTAGCAATTTCTGCTATATTAGCTCCATCTTCACTTACATCATGCAAAACTATTTCATAATTTCTACCCAAGGCTTCTGCGAGAAATTTTACTAATTTAATGTAATAAGTTCTTGTCTCTTTGTCCATAGGATATTCCTTTTTTGTTAATTTTGTAGTAAAAATATTTAAAACAAGAATGTTTATTCTTATTTTTCAACAATTTTAATACAAAATAAAAATAATTTTGCTTAAAAAGAGATTATATGTAAAAAATAATAAAAATATAGCTATTTTTAAATAATGATAGTTTTTATCGTTTTATTTTATTTTAATAATATATGAATATAATTTATCAAATAATAAAAATTATTATTTAAAAAAGGAGAAATGATGAAAAAACTAACAAATGATTTTGGAAACATCATAGCTGATAATCAAAATTCGCTAAGCGCAGGTGTTAAAGGTCCACTTTTAATGCAAGATTATATTTTGCTTGAAAAACTTGCTCATCAAAATAGAGAAAGAATTCCAGAAAGAACAGTACATGCAAAAGGAAGTGGTGCTTATGGAGAACTTAGAATCACTAGAGATATTTCTCAATACACTAAAGCAAAAGTTTTACAGCTTGGAGAAAATACACCTTTATTTATAAGATTTTCAACCGTTGCAGGTGAAGCAGGTGCTGCTGATGCTGAAAGAGATGTAAGAGGTTTTGCAATTAAATTTTATACTAAAGAAGGAAATTGGGATTTAGTAGGTAATAATACCCCGACATTTTTTATAAGAGATGCGTATAAATTTCCTGATTTTATCCATACTCAAAAAAGAGATCCAAGAACTCATTTAAGAAGTAATAATGCAGCATGGGATTTTTGGAGCCTTTGTCCTGAAAGCTTACACCAAGTTACTATTTTAATGAGCGATAGAGGAATTCCTGCAAGTTATCGTCATATGCATGGTTTTGGAAGTCACGCTTATAGTTTAATTAATGATAAAAATGAAAGATTTTGGGTGAAATTTCATTTTAAAACCAAGCAAGGTATTAAAAATTTAACCAACGAAGAAGCGGCAAATTTAATAGCAAATGATAGAGAAAGTCATCAAAGGGATTTATATGAAGCTATCGAAAAAGGAGATTTTCCAAAATGGACTTTCCAAATTCAAGTTTTAAAAGAAGATGAAACAGAAAAACTAGGTTTTAATCCTTTTGATTTAACTAAAGTTTGGCCACATAGTATTGCGCCTTTAATAGAAGTAGGAGAATTAGTACTTAATAAAAATGTACAAAATTACTTTAACGAAGTAGAACAAGCTGCATTTAGTCCAAGCAATATTGTTCCTGGTATTGGTTTTAGCCCTGATAAAATGTTACAAGCTAGAATTTTTTCTTATCCTGATGCGCACAGATACCGCATAGGAACAAATTATCATTTATTGCCAGTTAATCGTGCAAAAAGTGAAGTAAATACTTATAATGTAGCAGGAGCCATGAATTTTGATACTTATAAAAATGGTCTAGCTTATTATGAACCAAATAGTTATGATGATAGCCCAAAAGAAGATAAAAGCTATCTTGAGCCCGACTTAGTACTTGAAGGTAGTGCACAAAGATATGCTCCACTTGATGATGATTTTTACACTCAACCAAGAGCTTTATTTAATATAATGAATCAAGATCAAAAAGAGCAATTATTTAAAAACATAGCAGCTTCTATGAGTGGGGTTGATGAAAAAATCATACAAAGAGCATTAAGTCATTTTGAAAAAATTTCAAGTGAATATGCAAATGGCATTAAAAAAGCCTTGAAAATGTAATTTTTACTTGCCACTTTAAAAGTGGCAAACTAAAGATTATAAAGGAAAAATATGTTTAGTAATGAAGAAGAAAAAAGAATTCAAGAACTTTGCACTATGGCTTTTGATTACGCAAGAAAAAATGATTTACAAAATTTAAAGATTATGATAGAAGCGGGTTTGAGTGTGAATTTAAAAAATCACAAAGGCGATAGTCTTTTAATGCTTGCAAGCTATCATAATGCTTATGAGTGTGCTAAATTTTTATTAGAAAATAATGCTAGGGTAGATGAGAAAAATGATAGAGGACAAACTCCATTAGCAGGGGTGTGTTTTAAAGGGTATTTGCCTATGTGCAAGCTTTTGGTAGAATATGGGGCAAATATTGATGAAAACAACGGTCTTGGTATGACACCTTTTACTTTTGCACTAATGTTTGGGCATAGAGATATAGTAGAATTTTTAACAAAGCATTCTAAAAAAAGTTTTCTTAAAAAAATAGCTTTTGGTGTGTTGAAAATTTTTAAAAGAAAGAAAAGTTAAACTCTTTGAAAAAATAAAAATTATAAAATTATCCTTTTATTTGTAAATAGAAGGATAAATATGTCACAAAAAGCAGAGAAATTATGGGGTGGACGTTTTGATTTGCCTACAAATAAATTAGTTGAAGAATACACTGCTTCGTTATTAGTTGAGCCAAGACTTGCTCCTTTTGATATACAAGGAAGTATAATCCATTGTACCATGCTTGCAAAACAAGGCATCATAAAAGAAGATGAAGCAAAAACTATCATCAAGGGTTTAGAACAAGTTAGAGAAGAAATTCAAAATGGAACTTTTGTTTTTGATATAGCTGATGAGGATATTCATATGGCTGTAGAAAAAAGAATGACACAAATTGTAGGCCCAGTAGGTGGAAAGCTTCATACTGCAAGAAGTAGAAATGACCAAACTACGCTTGATTCAAAAATGCATATGAGGGCAGTTATTAAAGAAATTTTAATTCAAATTATTGCTTTGCAAGAAGAGATTATAAATCAAGCTCAAAAAAATATCAAAGTTATTATGCCAGGTTATACACATTTACAAACGGGTCAGCCAATACTTTTTTCACATTGGATTATGGCGTATTTTTGGATGTTAAGTAGAGATTATTCTCGTTTTGAGGATTTGTATAAAAGAATGGATGAGTGTCCTTTAGGAGCAGCTGCGCTTGGTGGAACTACATTTAATATAGACAGACATTTTTGTGCCAAAGAATTAGGTTTTACAAAACCAACAGAAAACAGTATTGATAGTGTTAGTGATAGAGATCATATGGTTGAATTTACCTCTGTGGCTGCTATGTGTTTTATGCACCTTAGTCGTTTTTGCGAAGAGCTTATACTTTTTTCAAGTCAAGATTTTAAATTTGTAGAATTAAGTGATGATTTTTGTACCGGCTCAAGCATAATGCCTCAAAAGAAAAATCCTGATGTAGCTGAAAAAATGCGTGGTAAGACAGGTAGAATATATGGTAATGTTATGGCAATGCTAACTATTATGAAAGGTATTCCACTAGCTTATAATACTGATATGAGTGAAGATAAGGCTCAAGTTTATGATTCTATGGATACTTTAATGGCAAGTTTGAAAATCATAACTCCTATGATAGAAAAAATGCAAGTAAATGCTAATAATACAAGAGCAGCTGCTGCAAAAGGATTTTCAAATGCTACGGATATGGCTGATTATTTAGTAAGAAAAAATATACCATTTAGAGAAGCTCATAGCATAGTTGGTGGTGCTGTGAATTATTGTATTAAACATAACAAAATGCTTGAAGAACTTAGTATAGAGGAATTCCATCAGTTTAATAAAAATATCCAAGAAGATATTTATGAAGCAATTGCTTTAGAAACTTGTATAGATGCAAGAGTATCTTATGGTGGCACAGGAACTAAAGTGGTACTAGAGCAAATTAAACATGCAAAAGAGCTTTTGAATCAATATAAGGCGTAAGATTAATGGATATTATTTTTTTATTAGAACTTTTTATTATTTTTTCAATGATAGCCATAGGTGGTAGATATGGCGGTATAGGCCTTGGTGTTGCAGGCGGACTTGGTATGTGTGTTTTAGTTTTGGTTTTTGGTATGCAACCAGCTTCGCTTCCTGTGAGTGTTGTATTTATTATACTTGCTGTGATTACTTGTGTAAGTGTTTTGCAAAGTGCAGGCGGGCTTGATTTGCTGGTAAAAATAGCAGAAAAAATTTTAAAGAAAAAACCTCAAGCCATTGTTTTTATGGGGCCTTTGATTAGCTCTACTTTTACTATTTTTTGTGGTACTACTTATGTAGCTTTTTCTATTTACCCAGTGATTGCAGAAGTGGCTGCTCAGGCTAAAATTCGACCTGAAAGAGCACTTTCTGTTTCAGTGATTGCAGCAGGTATTGGCGTGGTAGCTTCTCCTATGAGTGCAGCTACTGCTGCTATGGTAGCTATTTTAGCTTTTAGTGGTACAACGATAGTGCAAATTCTAATGGTAAGTTTACCTGCTTTTTTTATAGGTGTATTTCTTGCTTGTTTGAGTGTTTTTAAAAGAGGAAAAGAGCTTGAGCAAGATGAGGAGTTTCAAAGAAGAGTAAAAGCAGGAGAATATCATTTTTTAAGTGAAGACTTGCAAAATAAAGATAGCGAGCATGATCCTATGGCTAAAAGGTCTTTATATATTTTTGCTTTGGGGATTTTAACTATTATTTTCTTTGGAACTTTTACGAATTTATTGCCTCATTATGAGCTTGCAAATGGTAAAATAGAAAGACTTTCTACCCCAAATTTAATCCAAATGACCATGCTTGCAACAGCTTGTTTGATTATGCTTTTTGCTAAAGTTCCTGCTAATAAACTTGGTGAAGCTTCTGTATTTAAATCAGGACTTATAGGAGTTGTAGGGGTTTTTGGTATAGCTTGGATGACAGGAACATTTTTTGAGGCTTATAAGCCTTTATTTAGCGATTCTTTATCACATGTTGTAGAGGACTATCCGTATTTATTTGGGGTAGCTTTATTCGCCTTTTCTATGGTGATTTTTTCTCCTTCAGCAACGGTAGCTGCTTTAATGCCTTTGGGTGTGAGTTTGGGAATTCCTCCCCAAATTCTTATTGTACTTTATCCTTGTGTGAGTGGAGATTTTATAGTTCCAGGTGCTAATCAAATAGCATGCGTGGCTTTTGATAGAACGGGTACAACAAAAATAGGTAAATTTGTAATCAACCACTCTTACTTAAGACCGGGGTTTGTTTTGATTATTAGTGCGACTATTGTGGGTTATTTTATCTCTAAGCTTGTATTTTAGCTTAGAGATTGTTTTTAAGTTTTTGTAGATATCTGTAGACGCTAGGTTCTGATATATTAAGCGACTTAGCAACTATAGGTATACTTCCTTTGATGTTAAAAATTCCTTTTGAATGAAGCTTTTTAATAATCTCATCTTTTTGCTCAGTGCTTAAGCTATATCCTGAATTTAAATATTTCAAATCTATGTTTTCAGCTAAAATATCTTCTATAGAATGACTAAGTGTTTCTATATTACTCACATTATGTAAATTTACATTGTTTTGATTATGAATATCTAATAAATCACTAAAATCATTGATTTTTTCAAGTTCTATGATTTTACTAATAGCATTTCTAAGCTCTGTGGTATCGTGATTTATACATAATATCCCTACGATTTTATTTTGATTTTTAATGAAAAAAGTTGATCCAGTAACAATCTTAGACTTTCCAACCTTTGCTTTATAATCACATAAAAAGTCTTTATTTAAATATTCTTTTTCTTGTACAAGCTCGCTTGCAAAAGAAGTTAATGGAGAATTAATTGTTCTTCCACTAATGTGGTTATTTGCAATGGCTGCAATATACGAACCCTCAGGTGCAATTACATGAAAAACGATTTCATATTGATCTCCAAGTACTTGCCCTAAAAATTGAGTGAGTTTGATAAATAATTCTTTTTGTTGTTCATCCATGATCTAGACCTTTTTGTTGTTTTTTGTTATTTTACAAAATATTTCATCAAAGTTGCCAATATTTATCATAATAAAAAAAATTATTACTATGATAAAAAAATATTGACAATTTATTATTATGATGATAATATCATATTATGATTTTATTTAAACACAAGGAGTATACATGGCAAATTATCCAAAGGCTATAGGACCATATTCAGCTTATAGAGAAGCTAACGGTTTGTTATTCATTTCAGGACAACTTCCTATTAATCCAGAAAGTGGAAATATAGAAAGTGAAGATGTAAAAGAACAAACAAGACAGTCATTGTTAAATATTAAGGCTATATTAGAAGAAAATAATCTTTATTTTAACAATGTGGTAAAAACTACTTGCTTTTTAGCAAATATTGATGATTTTGTGGCTTTCAATGAGGTTTATTCTGAATTTTTCGCAGCTCCATATCCTGCAAGAAGTGCTTTTGCGGTAAAAGATCTTCCTAAGGGTGCTAAAGTGGAGATAGAGGTTATTGCTCATAAAGGATAGAGCATGTTGGGTTTATTTTTTGCAGGATGTTCTGTATTTTTACTTGTTTTTATGCTCTATAAAAAAATCAACGCCCATATGGCGTTGCTTTTAAGTGGTTTATTCTTGCTATCTCTAGCAGGAATTTTTGGACTTTCTCCTATCATTAGTGAAAAGCAATCTTTGCATTTAGGTCTTTTTGATATTTTCCAAGTTGTTAATACAAATATGTCAAGCACTCTAGCAGGACTTGGACTTACTTTGATGTGTATAGCGGGATTTTCTGCTTATATGGATCATGTGGGCGCAAGTTATGCTTTATTTAAAGTATTTGAAAGACCTTTAAAGGCAGTAAAATCACCTTATGTTCTATTGCTAGTTTCATATTTTGTAATCCAGTTTTTAGTGCTTTTTATACCTTCACATGCAGGTTTGGCGCTTTTACTTATGGTTACAATGTATCCTATTTTAGTGCGCTCAGGCGTTTCTAAGCTTTCTGCGCTTTCAATTATCGCTATTTGTCAATACATTGACCATGGCCCAGGCAGTGGTAATGTGATTATGGCCTCAGAAAAAGCCAAAATTGACCCTGCAATTTATTTTGTTCATTACCAACTCCCTGCAACTATACCTATTATTATTGCTGTGGGTATTGCGATTTATTTTTGCTCAAAATATTTTGATAAAAAAGAAAATTTTGTTTTTAATCGTGATGAGATAGAAAAAGAGTTGTCAGAAAATGATAGCAAAAAAGAAGAGGTGAAAAAACCACCTAGAATCTATGCGATTTTACCTATTATACCTTTAGTGTTAATTTTGGGTTTTAGCAGTGTTTTAGATAGCATTATGGTGTTAATGGGATTTGCTACCATGGAAGAAGTTGAAGTCGCTTCATCTACTGCTATTAAAATGAATGTACCAGTTGCAATGATGATTTCAACCTTTATTGCAATTATTTTTGAAATCATTCGTTATAGAAGTTTGATTGATACTTTAAATTCTATTATGGTATTTTTTAAAGGCATGGGGCATTTATTTGTAATTACAGTTTCTTTGATTGTTTGTGGTCAAGTTTTTGCAAACGGACTTTTATCAGTTGGCTTTGTAGATACTTTAATAGGTTTTGCAAAAGATGCAGGTTTTGGAGTGCTTGCTATTATTATAGCAGTTTCTATTTTGCTTGCTGTATGTGCATTTTTAATGGGTTCAGGAAATGCAGCATTTTTTTCTTTTGCGCCACTTATTCCAAATATAGCAAAATCTTTTGGGGTTGAAACCATAGCTATGATAGCGCCTATTCAAATCATGACAGGGTTTGGTAGATGTGTTTCGCCTATTGCACCTGCTATTTTGGCAATTTCGGCTATAGCTAAAGTAAATCCACTACAAGTTGTGAAAAGAACGGCTATTCCTATGCTCGTAGCTGCTATTGTTAATGTGATTATGACTTATATTTATCTATAAAAAGGAGTACAAAATGAACAACAAAACTAAATTAATCCACCTAGGAAGAGGCGATCAAAATGCTGAAGTAAGATCAGTTAATCCAACCTTAATGCGTGCATCAACTATACTTTTTAAAGATCATGCAACTTGGCAAAAATACCGTGAGTTAAGAAAAACAGATCGTGTTTTAAGTTATGGTGCTAGAGGAACAGCAACTAATTTTGAACTTGAAAAACTAATTTGTGAGCTTGAGGGTGGCCATAGAGCGCAACTTTTCCCAACAGGACTTGCAGCATTAGCTATGGTGCTTTTAAATTATGCTAGTAAAGATGCTCATTTTTTAATCACTGATGCTATTTATGGACCTGTTAGAACAATTTGTGATTTATTTTTAACTAAAATGGGCGTAGAAATTGACTTTTTAAAAGCTGATGCCTCTGATGTAGAAGAAAAAATCAAACCAAATACAAAATTAATCCTTTGTGAAAGCCCAGGTTCTATACTTTATGAAATCATAGATTTGCCAAAACTTTGCGAAATTGCACACAAACATAACATACCAGTAGCGATTGATAATACTTATTCAAGTGGGTATTTTTTAAATCCACTTGAGCTTGGAGCAGATATTTCAGTAATTGCAGCGACTAAGTACTTAAGCGGGCATTCAGATGTAACCATGGGTATAGTAGTGATTAATGAAAAAGAATGGAAAAATTTTGACAAATTGCCAGAAGCTTTAGGATTTACTACAAGTCCTGATGATGCTTATTTAGTACTTCGTGGTATGAGAACTTTAGATGTAAGAATGAAAGCACATGAAAAAAGTGCAGATGAGGTGGTAGAGTTTTTACAAAGTAGAAAAGAAGTTAAAACAATCTTTTATCCAAAATTAAAAACTCATCCAAATCACGAAGTTTTTATGCGCGATCATAAAGGTGCTAATGGTATGGTAACGATTGAATTTGCAGATGGCATTTCTAAAGAACAAGCTATTGAGTTTGTAGATAATTTAGAGTATTTTTCAATCGGTGCAAGCTGGGGTGGATATGAGAGTTTAGCTACTGTTACTACTCCGCCAAGAACAGCAACAGATTGGAGTGCTAGAGGACCTTTTGTGAGATTTCATATAGGTCTTGAAGATAGTAAGGATTTGATTGCTGACTTAAAACAAGCATTTGAAAAAATAAATTTTAAAGGATAAAACATGGGTGTGAGTGTATTTGATATGAGGTTGCTTCAAGATTCTTGGAGTACCCCTGCAATGAGAGCTATTTTTAGTGAAGAAAATAGAATTCAAAAATGGCTTGATGTAGAAGCTGCTTTGGCAAAAGCCCAAGCAAAACTTGGCATTATTCCTAATGAAGCGGCTATAGAAATAGCTAAAAAAGCGCATTATGAATTTATGGATATGGATTTTATTTTTGCTGAGTTTAAAAAGACCAAACACCCTTTGGTGCCTACTGTGCGTGGTTTAGAAAAAGCTTGTGAAAATGGTCTTGGTGAATATGTACATTTTGGTGTAACAACGCAAGATATCATTGATACAGGTATAGTTTTACAATTTAAAGAAGCTATGGCTTTAATCAAGCAAGATTTAAAAGATATAGCTAAAAATTTAGCAAAAATTGCAAAAGAGCACAAAAACACTGCAATGATGGGAAGAACCTTAGCTTTACAAGCTTTACCTATAACTTTTGGACATAAAGTTGCAATTTGGCTAAGTGAACTTAATCGCCATTATGAAAGAATTATCGAGCTTGAAAAAAGATTATATGTAGGATTAATCGTAGGTGCAGTGGGAACTAAAGCAAGCTTAAGTGACAAAGCTAATGAAGTAGAAAAACTTACTCTAGAAAGTTTAGGTTTAGAAGTTCCTGATATCTCATGGCAACCAGCAAGAGATCGTTTTATTGAGCTTGGTTATGTTTTAGGCAATATCAATGCAACCTTTAACAAAATCGCACATCAACTTTTAATCTTAGCTCATAATGAAATTGATGAAATTGCTGAGCCTTTTGGAAAAGGTCAAGTAGGAAGCTCTACTATGCCTCATAAAAGAAATCCAGCAGTAAGTGAAAACGCAGTGACTGTAAGTAATGCCCTAAGAGCTAATATTGCGATTTTAAGCGATATAGAAAGACATGAGCATGAAAGAGATGGTCAAGTTTGGAAAATGGAATGGAAGCTTTTACCAGAAGCATTTTTAATGCTTTCAGTGGTATTAGCAAATATGAAATTTGTCTTTGATGATTTAGAAGTTAAAAAAGACAAAATGTTAAAAAATCTTGATACGCTTAATGGCTTTGTATTAGCAGAACGCGTGATGTTTGCTTTGAGTGATCATTATGGTAAGCAACATGCACATGAAATTGTTTATGAAAATGCTATGAGAGGCATAGAAAATCATAAAACTTTCAAAGAAGTTTTACTTGAAGATGAGCGTGTGAGTAAGGTTTTAAGTGAAAAAGATATTGATGTTTTAATGGATGCTACAACTTATGTAGGTTATGCGCCAAAATTAGTTGATGAGTTCTTAGAAAAAATCGCTAATGCGCCAATTCTAAAGTAGGAAAAAATGTATTTAAGTGAAAAACTAGCCGAATTTATCGTAAATTTAGACTATGAAGCTATTCCTAACGAAGTAAAGCAAAGAGCAAAAGAGCTTATGCTTGATGCACTAGGAACAGCCCTAGCTGCTAAAAATGAAGCTTGTGTTTTAAATGCAACTAAGGCTTTTGAAGCTTTAAGCATAAATCCTAGTGAAAAAATTTGGAGTGGGGATAAAAAGCTTGATGTAATTTATGCTGCGATGGTAAATGCCATTGCAGCGCATGCCCTTGATTTTGATGATACTCATACTGAAGCTATTTTGCACGCTAGTGCTATTTTAACTCCGCTTTGTTTAACTTATGGATTTAGCGTAAGTAAAGATGGAAAAAAAGTTTTAAAAGCTTTTATAGTTGGTTGGGAAATTGCTGCTAGAGTGGGTATAGCAAGCAAAGGAAGTTTCCATAAACGCGGCTTTCATACTACAGCTATAGCAGGAATTTTTGGTAGTGTGGCTGCAAGCTGTGTTTTGCTTGATTTAAACAAAGAACAAATCATCAATGCTCTAGGTTTAGCAGGAAGTTTTGCAAGTGGGGTAAATGAGTTTTTATCTAATGGGTCTAATTCTAAAGTTTTACACATAGCTAATGCTTTGAAAAATGGAATTTTAGTAGCAAATTGCGCAAAAGCTAATATGAGTGGTCCTTTGAGTATATTTGAAGGAAGGGATAATGTCTTTAGAACTTTTGGCTTAGAATATGAGTGTGATAAAAATGAACTTTGTAAGGGTTTGAATGAAATTTGGCAAGTAATGCAAGTATCATTAAAACCTTATCCAAGTTGTCATTTTGCACATGGGCTTATTGATTGTGCTATGAGTTTAAGAAATGATGGCTTAAATGCACAAGATATCAAAAGTTTGCATTGTTTTGTAGATGAGGTACCAATTTCATTTATCTGTGATCCAATAGAAGCAAAATACACTCCACAAAGTGCTTATGCTGCTAAATTTTCCATGCCTTTTTTAATGGCTTTGGCATTTTTTGATGGAAAGATCACTTTAAAATCTTATGAAAATTTAAATAGAGCCGAACTAATAGAATTTGCTAAAAAAATTAGCTATGAAAAGAAAAAATCTAGTGGTTTCCCTAAATACTTTCCAGGACATTTAGAAGCTGTTTTAAATGATGGAAAGGTAATTAAAAAAGATGTACTGATTAACAAAGGAAATTTTGATAATCCTTTAAGTTTTGATGAATTAAAAGATAAATTTCTTTCTAATGCTAGTATAGCACTTTCTTTAGAAAAGGCTGAGGAATTAGTCAAAAAGCTTCAAAATTTAGAAAATCTAAATGATTTTGATTTCTAGCAATCTCATTTTTTTGAGATTGCTTATTATTTTAAAAAAGAAATAATTTAATTTTTTATATAATGTTTTATCTTAGTTTTTGTAAGGAAAAACATGACTTTAGATACATTAAAAGATAATGAAGAAGCTCTTATAGTAGGCTTTGAAGCAGATAAACAACTCCAAGCAAGACTATTTAGTTTTGGTTTTGCAAAAAACAAAAAAGTTAAAAAAATTCGCTCTTCTATTGCAAATTCTACTATTATGGTAGAACTTGATACAACTTGCGTGATTTTACGCTCAAGTGAAGCAAAAATAATACAAATTTCAAAAGAGTTTTAATGAAAGAAATCATCGTTGCTTTAGTGGGTCAGCCAAATGTTGGTAAAAGTTTATTAATTAACGCACTTTGTAAAGCTAATATGAAAGTTGGAAATTTTAGCGGTGTTACGGTTGAAAAAGCTGAAGCTAGATTAATTTATAAAAATTATGAGTTTAAATTTATAGATTTACCAGGAACTTATGCATTAGATGGTTATAGCGAAGAAGAAAAAATTACAAAAGATTTTTTAAAAAAGGGTAATTTTGATCTTGTAGTAAATGTGCTTGATTCTACAAATTTAGAGCGTAATTTGATTTTGAGTGCATCTTTAATAGAAGCTAAAACCAAAATGATTATGGCTTTAAATATGCAAGATGAAGCTAAAAATGAAGGTTTTAGTATAGATTTTAAAATTTTATCCCAACTTCTAAATACACCTTGTCTTGGCGTGTGTGCTAAAACTAAAGAAAATCTAAATGCACTTTTGGATTTAATCATTTCAGCCCATGAAGCTAAATTTGAAGCTAAAGAGCGTGTTTATAGTGATATTATAGAAGAAGAACTTGTAAAAATAAGTGATTTTTTAAATCAAAATGAAATTACATATTTAGATTTTTCTACAAAAGATTTGGCACTTGCTTTACTTAAAAATGAAGCCAATATAGTCATTTCACTCGCTTTGAGAAAAATACTTGATGAAGCTTTGGAAAAAATTTATATGGCATATCATAGTAAAGATATAGAAAGTATTTTTAAAGAAGAGCTGATTGCTTTTGCAAATGGTATATGTGCTAAGGTTTTAAGCAAGGGTGTTAAGTATAAAAATCATACTAAAGAAATAGATTCTATTTTAATCAATAAATTTTTAGGAATTCCTATATTTTTGTTTTTTATGTGGGCTTTATTTCAACTAACCTTTACTTTAGGTCAAATCCCTATGGATTATATAGAAATGTTTTTTACTAACTTAGGTGATATGGTAAAAAATAATATTAGCAAAGAATTTATCGCTTCAGCCTTAGCTGATGGTGTTTTAGGTGGGGTTGGCGCGGTTGTGACTTTTTTGCCAAATATTATGATTTTATTTTTTGGTATAGCCTTACTTGAAACAACCGGATATATGGCTAGGGTTGCATTTTTATTAGATGGCATTTTATATAAATTTGGCTTACATGGTAAAAGTTTTATCCCTTTAATCACGGGTTTTGGCTGTTCGGTACCTGCATTTATGGCTACAAGAACTTTAAAAAATAAAAAAGATAGATTATTAACTCTTTTTATTATTAATTTTATGAGTTGTGGTGCAAGACTTCCTGTGTATGTGCTTTTTGTTGGAGTGTTTTTTCCTGCTGATGTAGCGGGAAATTATCTTTTTGGGATTTATCTTTTAGGTGCATTTTTGGGTTTGATTGCAGCTAAAATTTTAAGAATGAGTGCTTTTAGAGGACAAGATGAACCATTTGTGATGGAAATGCCAAAATATAGAATGCCAAATTGGAATTTAGTATGGTTTATGGTGTTTAACAAAGCCAAAATGTATTTAAAAAAAGCAGGAACATTTATTTTGATAGCTTCTTTACTTATTTGGTTTGCGAGTAATTTTCCTGCACAAGAAAATAATACTCAAAATGCTTTAACTCAAGAACTTCAGATAGAAAATAGTTATCTTGGACAATTTGGTAAAGCAATAGAGCCTATTTTTGCACCACTTGGTTTTGATTGGAAACTTAGTGTATCTTTGGTAAGTGGTTTAGCTGCTAAAGAAGTGATGATTTCTACTATGGGCGTGCTTTATTCTTTAGGTGATGAAGTTGATGAGACAAGTTTAAATTTACAAGAGGCTATAAAAGAAAACATCCCTTTTAGCACAGCAGTAGCTTTTGTACTTTTTGTTATGATTTATAATCCTTGTTTTGCAGCAACTATAGTTTTTGCTAAAGAAGCAGGAAATAAAAAATATGCATGGTATCTTTTTATATTTACATCTTTATGTGCGTATTTGGTTGCTTTTGTAGGGATTAATATTACTAAATTGATAATTTAATCATCTTCATGATGATTAAATTTCCATTTTTTGCTCTAAAGAGTGTTGCCAAAAGGCTGTTTCAAGTCTTACAGTAGTATAAAAAATTTCATTTAATTTTTTAAATTTTTCTTCACTAATGCTATTTGCATAAGAATTAAAAAAGTCTTTAAATTCTTTAATTTCATCTTGAAATTCTTTACCTGCATAGGTTAAAATCCATTCTTTGTAAGGATGATTTTCTAAGCTTTTTTCATTAAGTCCTTTATAAATTTCTTCTCCTATATATGCATAACCTATAGCACAAGCACTCAAAGCACACAGCATATCCAAATAATCTCCATTTTGTCCCACACTTAGTAAGTATCTTGTATAGGCAATATTAGTTAAACTTTCATCCTTATGGTCAAGTTTTTCTACATCAATACCTAGCTTTAAAATACTTCTATGAAGCTCTAATTCTCCTTCTAAAGTGTAGTTTTGATTTTTAATAGCAAATTGAATTTCTTTAGCATTATTTGCATTTAAAGCAAGCAAGGCATAGCATTTTGCATAATTATTTAAAAAGATATAATCTTGTTTAAGATAAAACAAAAATACATCTTTTTCTAAAGTGCCATTTTGAAGTTTTTTTACAAATTCATGATGGATGTATCGATCCCAAGTTTTTTTATTTTCTTTTATAAGTTTATCCAAAAGCATTAATTTCCTTTGTTAAAAATTAAGCTTTTATTTAAACACAGATAATTAAATTTTTCGTAATAATCTTTAATTTTTAACTTTTTAAACAAGAAATTTATTTTTTTATTGTAAAATGTGGTTTAATTTTTTAAACTAGGAGATAAAAATGGCAATTTTTGATGATGTAAAAAAAGTAGTTGTTGAGCAACTTAGTGTTGATGAAGATGCAGTTAAAATGGAATCTAAAATCATTGAAGATTTAGGTGCAGATTCTTTAGATGTTGTTGAATTAGTTATGGCTTTAGAAGAAAAATTTGATGTCGAAATTCCAGACAGTGATGCTGAAAAACTAGTAAAAATCGAAGATGTTGTTAATTATATAGAAAATCTTCAAAAATAATTTTAATTTTTAAAATAAGGAGTGCGGTTTGAAACGCGTTGTAGTAACAGGTATAGGAATGATCAATGCCCTTGGCTTAGACAAAGATAGCTCATTTAAAGCAATTTGTGATGGCAAAAGCGGTGTTGATAAAATCACTCTTTTTGATACCACTGATTTTCCAGTGCAAATTGCTGCTGAAGTAAAAAATTTTGACCCTTTAAGTGTTTGTGATGCTAAAGAGGTTAAAAAAATAGATCGTTTTATACAACTTGGTATTAAAGCAGCAAGAGAAGCTATGGAAGATGCTAAATTTGATGAAACTTTAAACAAAGAAGAATTTGGTGTAGTTTCAGCAGCTGGTATAGGTGGTTTACCAAATATAGAAAAAAATTCTGTTACTTGTGCACAACGTGGACCACGTAAAATTACTCCTTTTTTCATACCATCAGCTTTGGTTAATATGCTTGGTGGGATTATTTCAATCGAGCATGGATTACAGGGACCAAATATCTCATGCGTAACTGCTTGTGCAGCAGGAACTCATGCTATAGGTGAAGCTTATAAAAGCATAGCTTTAGGCAATGCAGATAAAATGCTTGTAGTAGGCGCTGAAGCGGCTATTTGTGCTGTAGGTATAGGTGGCTTTGCTGCTATGAAAGCTCTTTCTACTAGAAACGATGATCCAGCTAAAGCTTCAAGACCATTTGATAAAGAAAGAGATGGCTTTGTAATGGGTGAGGGTGCCGGTGCTTTAGTGTTTGAAGAGTATGAGGCTGCTAAAAAGCGTGGAGCTAAAATTTATGCTGAGTTGGTAGGTTTTGGCGAAAGTGCGGACGCACATCATATCACTTCACCTACTTTAGAAGGGCCATTGCGTGCTATGAAAAAAGCCTTAAAAATGGCAGGAAATCCAAAAGTAGATTATATTAATGCACACGGAACTTCTACTCCTGTAAATGATAAAAATGAAACAGCAGCTATTAAAGAGCTTTTCAAAGATCAAATTCCTTTAGTTAGTTCTACAAAAGGTCAAACAGGACATTGTTTAGGTGCTGCTGGAGCAATTGAAGCTGTTATTTCTTTAATGGCACTTGATCAAGGTATATTACCGCCAACTATCAATCAAATCGTAGCAGATGAAAATTGCGATCTTGACTATATACCAAATACTGCAAGAAAAAGCGAAGTTAATGTTGTAATGAGCAATTCTTTTGGTTTTGGTGGAACAAATGGTTGTGTGATTTTCAAAAAAGTAGATTAATATGGCTTCTTATTTAGATTTTGAAAAAAATATTCAGCAAATTGATGAGGATTTAGCAAATGCTAAAATCAAAGGCGATGATGAAGCAGTAAAAATTTTAGAAAAAAACCTTGAAAAAGAAACCCAAAAAGTTTATAAAAATTTAAGCGATTACCAACGCTTACAGCTTGCAAGACATACTGATCGTCCTTATGCGCTTGATTATATCCAAGCTATATTAAGTGATGCTTATGAAATTCATGGCGATCGTGCTTTTAGAGATGATCCTGCTATTGTGTGTTATGCGGGCTATATAGGTGGTAAAAAAGTTATTGTTATAGGTGAGCAAAAAGGTAGAGGTACTAAAGATAAACTTCATAGAAATTTTGGTATGCCTCATCCTGAAGGTTATAGAAAAGCTCTAAGAGTGGCAAAAATGGCTGAAAAATTTGACATACCAGTGTTATTTTTGGTAGATACTCCGGGTGCCTACCCAGGAGTAGGTGCTGAAGAGCGTGGTCAAAGTGAAGCTATAGCTAGAAATTTATATGAATTAAGCGCCCTTAAAACAATCACTATAGCAGTAGTTATAGGCGAAGGTGGAAGTGGTGGTGCTTTGGCTATAGGAGTAGCTGATAAACTTGCTATGATGAAAAATTCAGTTTTTTCTGTGATTTCACCTGAGGGTTGTGCTGCTATTTTATGGAATGATCCATCAAAAAGTGAAGCTGCCACTAAGGCGATGAAAGTAACTGCTGATGATTTAAAAGCCCAAGGTTTGATAGATGATGTTATCGAAGAGCCAATAAGTGGAGCACATAGAGATAAAGAAAATGCAATTAAAAATTTAAGTGATTATGTCTTAAAAGCTATAGAAGAATTAGAACAATACGATAAACGTGAATTAGCTGCATTGAGAATGCAAAAAATCTTTAAATTTGGAGCTTTTTCTGAATAATTTGCATTTTTATGCAAATTTCAACTTTTTTTAAAAAAACTATTGTATAATTACAACTTCAGTTCAGTGGTTGGATAGCTCAGTCGGTAGAGCAGCAGACTGAAAATCTGCGTGTCGGCAGTTCGATTCTGCCTCTAACCACCATTTTATTTTTTATTATAAAAATCATCTAATTCCTGAAGTTCATTTTCGTTAAATCCTGCTTGAATTCTAGCTGTTTTGTTATATACTTTTCCTAAAAGATTAAATTCTTTATATTTAGCGCAAAGATCAAGGTAGCTATCATTTTCATTTTTTGCATAATTCCACCAAAAATCCCCTTTATTTACATGCTTAATCTCATCATTTAGTATAATGGTAAAAATTTCACTAAATAAACTTTTTATAGGATGATTAGTTGTGTTTAATTTTTCTAAAACAAAAGGATTAGCATCAAGTCCTTTTGCTTCAAGTCCTCTATGAACTATGCCCATTCTGTGAGCAAGATTATCTTTGGTTAAAAACAAGGCTTTTTCAAGATTATCATGAGCATGGAAATCTCCATATTTAAAACCAAGTTCATTTAAAGTTTTTTCTAAAAGTAAAAAATGCTTAATTTCTTCATCAGCTACCTCAAGCCAATCTTGATAAAATTTCAATGGTAAATTTTTAAACCTATAACTAGCGTCTAAAGCCAAATTTATAGCACTATATTCTATATGTGCAACTGAATGTAAGATTTTAGCTAAAGATAAAGTGCTATTTGCCTCTTTTGGACGTCTTATTTTCATAGGATGAAGGATTTTAACTTGTGAGTTTTCACAAATGATCGCCTCATGGGAATGATTAAAATCATACAAATTAGATTTAAAATTTTCGTAAAATTCATTAAATAATTCAATCTTTTTAAAAATATTTTTGTGATATAAAATTTTTTCTAATTCTTCAAAGAAATTTCTTTTCATTTTTAAACCTTGTTAAATATTATATAAGATAAAAAAGTATAATATAAAAATTTTGAAAATTTAAAAAGGTTTGCTAAAAATATGTTTAATGTCATATATGCTCTTTTTTTTAGAGAGTTAAAGACAAGATTTGGTATTAATAAATATTTGGGCTATTTTTGGGTGATCGGAGAGCCTATGATGGTGGTTTTGGTAATCACTTCCATTATAACAGCTATTAGAGAATTTCATCATCAAATCATGCCCGAGGGTGTTTCTATCTTTTTATTTTTAGCAGTAGGGATTATACCTTTTTTTATGTTTAGAAGTATTATTACTCAGCTTTTAAATGGCATTAGTTCTAATCTAACTTTATTTGCTTATAAGCCAGTAAAACCTATACATGTATTTATTGCTAGAACTATGCTTGAGTTTTGTATTTATTTTACTATTTTTATTTGTGTAATGTTTTTGGCAGGTTGGTTTTTGCATATGCAAGTTATACCTAAACATTTTTTAGAAGTGATGTTTTCGCTTTTTTTGCTTGTAGTATTTGGTTTTGCTATGGGGATGTGTTTTGCTATAGCAGGACATTTTGCGGAGCCTTTAAAAATGGTATTAAATTATTTAAATATAGTTTTATATTGGACAGCTTTGGTGGTATTTCCTATATGGATAGTTCCAAAACCTATTTTAGACATTTTATATTACAATCCACTTTTACATATCATGGAGCTTTTAAAATATAATTTTTTTCAAAATTATCCATTGCTCGATGATTATAATTACTATTACCCTATTGCATGTTTGAGTGTGATTTTGTTTTTGGGATTGTTTTTTTATTATTTTACTAGAGAAAAGTTGATAGCGGTGCGATGATAAAATTAGTTAATTTAACAAAATCTTTTCCTTTACGCAATGGTGGAAGACATTATGTTTTTAAAAATTTAAGTTTTGAATTCCCTGAAAATTGTAGTATAGGCTTAATGGGGCGCAATGGTGCTGGAAAATCTACTTTAATGAAACTTTTAAGTGGTTCCTTGCTTCCTGATAGAGGTAAGATTATCACTAATAAAAAATTATCTTGGCCATTAGGTTTAGCAGGTGCGTTTCAACACAGACTCTCAGCAAGAGACAATGCACGCTTTGTGGCTAGAGTATATGGTTATAAAGGAAAGGCTTTAGAAGAAAAGATTAAATTTGTTGAAGATTTTGCTGAGCTTGGAAAATTTTTCGATGAGCCTATGAATACTTACTCAGCAGGTATGAGTGCTAGGATATCTTTTGGCTTAAGCATGGCGTTTGATTTTGATTATTATTTAATCGATGAAGCAGGTGCTGTGGGTGATCCTAAATTTAGAGAAAAAAGCTCTAAAATCTATAAAGAAAAGCTAAGTCAGTCAAAAGTTATTATGGTTTCGCATAATGTAGCTGAAATTAAACAATGGTGTGATAAAATTATATTTATGCAAGATGGACAAGCTACTATATACGATGATGTAGATGAGGGCATAGCGGTGTATCAAGGAAAAATAAATGCAAAATGATTTATTAAAAAAGTTTAAAAATTTAAAGATACTTAATTCTTTTAAAATAGTATTGATTTTAACGGCATTTGTTGTATTTTATTATGTTTTTATAGCAGCAAATCGCTATGTGAGTGAAAGTGTTTTAAGTGTGAAATCAACCACAGGAGATAGCGGAGCTATTACTGGAATTGCCGCACTTTTAACTAATAATTCTTTTTCAAGCGAGGATATAACCTTCTTAAAATCATATATTCATTCTTTAGATATGTTAAATATCTTAGAAGAAAAAATCCAAATTCGCGAGTTATATCAAAAACAAAAACTTGATTTTTTTTATAGTATTTCTTCATCGGCTGACCAAGAGGATTTTTTAAAGTATTATCAAAACCGTGTTAAGATTATTCAAGAAAACTCAGCCAATGGGCTTTTGCGTGTAGAAGTAGAAGGTTTTGATCCACAAAGCGCACATTTAATAGCTTCAACTATAGTTAAAGAAAGTGAAAAATTTATCAATGAAATTTCACATAAAGCCGCAAGAGATCAAATGCAATTTGCTGAAGAAGAGCTTTTGCAGTTTAAAAAAAGATATCAAAAGGCTAAAGATGAACTTTTAGCCTTTCAAAATAAATATGGAGTATTTGATCCACTTAAACAAGCAGAAGGTACTCTAAAACTCATTGCCGAACTTGAATCAAAAATAGCAGCCAAAGAAGCTGAACTTTTGATGATGCAAAGTTATATTAATGATAATGCACCGCAAATTGTCACTATAAAAAGTGAAATCACAGCCTTAAAAAAACAACTTCAAAAAGAAAAATCCAAAATTTCATCCCCAAAATCCTCTCAAAAGCTTAATGATCTTGCAGCTAAATTTCAAGATCTAACTATAGAGGCAGGTTTTGCAGAAAGTGCTTACACAGCTGCATTAAAAGCTTATGAAAGTGCTAGGATAGAAGCTTTAAGAAAGATAAAACAAGTGGTTATAGTGCAAAGTCCAAGTTTACCTCAAAGCGCAAAATATCCAGAAGCTTTGTATAATATACTCACGGCTTTTATGATTTTATCTTTGATTTATGGAATTGTTAAATTTATTAAAATGATTATAGAGGAGCATAGATACTAATGAAAAAGATATTTTTATTTTTACTTTTACCTTTGTTTTTATTTTCAGCGGTAGATGTTTCTCAGATTGCTAAAATTCAAAATCAGCCATTAACTCCATCTTTAGAGCCACAAATTATAAATTATGATAACAACCAAAGTGATTTTAATCAAACTCAAACTCCGATAACTAAAGTTTTTGGTGCACATTTATTTAATGGTAATTTTACTAAATTTACTCAACATGTTTATAATCCTGATTATAAACTAGCAGTAGGTGATAGGATTAATGTAAAAATTTGGGGCGCAGTAGAGTTTATACAAACTTTAACAGTAGATTCTCAAGGAAATATTTTTATACCAAAAGTGGGTGCGATTAATCTTTTGGGTGTGAAAAATAGTGCTTTGGTTCAAGTTATTACAAAAGCTATTAATAAAATTTATAAAAGCAATGTCTATGTATATGCGGATATGGATATTTATCAAAATGTATCGGTATTTGTTACAGGAAATGTAAATCAACCAGGCCTTTATCAAGGACTAAGTTCAGATTCTATCATACAGTATTTAGATAAAGCAAATGGTATTAATCTAGAATATGGTAGTTTTAGAGATATTCAAATTTTAAGAGATAATAAAGTCATTAAAAAGGTAGATTTATATGACTTTTTACTTAAAGGTCAACTTGATCTTTTTCCTTTTAGAATGGGTGATGTGATCTTAGTGGGTAGTGTGCAAAAGTATGTTTTTGTAGAAGGAGACGTGCAAAAACCTTTTAGATTTGAACTCAGTAATGATATTTTAAATTTAGAAGATATAGCAAAAGTTGCAGGAGCTAAGCCTATAGTAACTAATGCAGTGGTAAAAAGCTATAGAGATGATCATAAATTGCATGTAGATGCTTACAGCAAAAAGCAATTTTTAGGCGTGAAATTATACAATGGTGATGAGATAGAGTTTAGACCTGATTATACAGCGCAAAATATTAGCATTAGTATAGAAGGTGAGCATAGTGGTTTGCATTCTATGGTGATAAAAAAAGGCACAACTTTAGCTGAACTTGCTAAAATGATTACAGTTAACGATCAATCAAACATTAATGCCTTACAAGTTTTTAGAAAAAGTGTAGCAGCTACTCAAAAACAACTTATAGAAGCTCAGCTTAAAGAGCTTGAAACACTAGCTCTAACAAGTTCTTCAGTAAATGCTGAGCAAGCTAGCATTAGAGCTACTCAAGCTAAGACGATTTTAGAATTTATTGCGCGTGCAAAGCAAGCTCAGCCAAAAGGACAAATCGTTATAGACAATGTCAAAGCATATAATTCTATAGTATTAGAAGAAGGCGATGTAGTGAATGTGCCTAGTAAAAATAATCTTGTTTTAGTTCAAGGTGAAGTTTCTATACCAGGTGCATTTGTATATATGGATAAAGAAAAATTAAGATATTATATCAACCTAGCGGGTGGCTTTAGCGATAGAGCTGATATATCAAGAGTTTTGGTAATCAATGTTAATGGTAAAGCAACTAAATACAGCGGTAGAAGCTCAGCGGATATCAAAGCAGGAGATTCAATTCTAGTTTTACCAAAAGTAGATAGCCAAAATCTCCAAATTTTTAGCATGCTAACACAAATTTTATATCAAATAGCTATTGCAACTAATGTAGTGTTAAATATATAGGAATTTAGATGAACCAAATAGATGCGATTAAAATAGCCAAAGAAGTTTTTGAGATAGAATCAAAAACAATTTTAGATTTATGCGATAATTTAGATGAAGATTTTAATAAAGCCATTGAGCTGATTTTATCTATTAAAGGTAGATGTGTAGTAAGTGGCATGGGTAAATCAGGTCATATAGGAGCTAAGATAGCTGCGACTTTGGCTAGTACAGGTACCCCGAGCTTTTTTATGCATCCAGGTGAAGCATTACATGGAGATCTTGGTATGCTTACAAGCGAGGATGTGCTTTTAGCTATTTCAAATTCAGGTGAAACTGAAGAGGTTTTAAAGCTCATACCAGTGATTAAAAAAAGAAAAATTCCTTTAATTGTCATGGCAGGAAATCAAAACTCTACTTTGGCCAAACAAGCAGATATTTTTATAAACATAGCAGTAAAAAAAGAAGCTTGCCCACTCCAGCTTGCTCCAACTTCATCTACTACAGCTACTTTAGCGATGGGCGATGCTATAGCGGTAGCTTTGATGAGGGCAAGGAATTTTAGACCTGATGATTTTGCTTTATTTCATCCAGGAGGAAGCTTGGGTAGAAAGCTTTTAACTAGAGTAGGTGATTTGATGGTGTCAAATAATTTACCTATAGTAAGTCCTGAGAGTGAATTTAATGAGCTAGTTGATGTGATGACTAGTGGTAAACTAGGACTTTGTATAGTACTTGAGAATGAAAAACTAGTTGGAATTATTACAGATGGTGATTTAAGAAGAGCATTAAGAGCAAATGATAAGCCAAGATTTGATTTTAAAGCTAAAGAAATCATGAGCGAGAGTCCAAAAACCATAGAAGCAAGTGCTATGGCAAGTGAAGCAGAAGAGCTTATGTTAAAACACAAAATCAAAGAAATAGTTGTTGTTCAAGATGAAAAAATAGTAGGTATCATACAACTTTATGCGATAGGAAATGTGTGAAGCTTTCTATTATCATACCTTTTGGTTTAAGTAAGGAAAGAATTTATATAAAAGATCGTGTTATTCAAAAAGCATGTGAGTTTAAAAGCGATGATAAAGTTAAATATATTTTTGTTGAAGGATATTCTTCTTTAGAAAATGATTTAAAGCGTGTTATTGAAGAAAATGGACATATTTACCTTAAAGATGAAAGCCAAAAAGATTTTTTCTCCCAAGGAAAGTGTCGCAATCTAGGTGCATCTTTTGCAAATTCAGACGTGGTGATGTTTTTAGATGTGGATTGTTATTTTTCTACAAGAACTCTTGAGTTAATTTTACAACTTATAGATATAAAAAATATTTCACAAAATATTAATGAGTTTTTAGTACTTCCTGTTGTTTATCTTAGTAAAGAGGGTAGTGAATTTATTTACACGCAAGAAAAAGATTTATGGGATGGTTTGATTAAAAATGATTTAATCAGTGGAAAAAGAGAGTGGATTAAGTATTTTTCTTTAAGCTCTAGTTCTTTAGTTTTAAATAAACATAAATTTCTATCTTTAGGTGGAAATAATGAAGCATTTATAGGTCATAGTTATGAAGATCATGATTTTTACGCAAGATTGTTATTTGAAACAACTTCTTTTGAAAAAATGCCAAAAAAGTTGTGTTATGATGAGGGAAGTTGGAATATAAAAGAATTTAAAGGCTTTAGAACTTGGTTTTCTTTGTTTGGTTATGAGGCGAGTTTTCATGGTGTTTATATGTATCATTTTTATCATGATGAGCCAAATCAAAATAACTACATGGGGAATAGATTTCAAAATCATAGAAAATTTTATAATAATTTAAAAAATTTAAAAGATTATAGTATACCACCACTTCAAGATAAGATAGCGATAAATAAAAATATTTTATTGCTATGTAATAATGATAAATTGATACTTAATTCAATAAAAGATGTGAGTGTTTATCTTGGTAAAATACAAAGCAAAAATGAAAATTTTTTCTTCAATGAAGACGAATTTAGTAGCAATAAATTTTTAAACTTCATTCAAGAAAATCATATTGAATGTGTATTATTTCCAAACCCATATGGCAATGAAAAGAGGCTAATTATTTATGAATTTGTGAAAAATAACAATCTTAAATTTATTTGTTATGATAGAGGTGCTTTGCCAGATAGTTGGTTTTTTGACACCAAAGGATTCAATTATGATTCTTCTACTTATAAAGAAGAAAATTGGAATAAAAACTTAACCATAGAAGAAATTAACGAATGCAAAGAATATACAAATAAAGTCTTAAATGAAGATAATTTTTTAGAAAAACAAGGAAAAAGAAATCCTGAAAAATTAAAAAGCAAATTAAATATAAAAGATAAGAAAATAGTTTTTGTTCCTTTGCAGGTTGAAAATGATACGGTGGTAAAATATTTTACTTATGCACCTTTTGAATATAATAACTTTTTAGAGATTATTAACGAAATGGCAAAACAACTAGAACATAGTCATGTTTTTTTAATCAAAAAACATCCTTTAACATGCAAAATAAATAAAACGAGTTATGACTCACTGATTTTCACAGAAGATGATGTAAATATTATTGATTTGCTTGATATGTGTGATGTGATATTGACTTTAAATTCTGGTGTGGGAGTTTATGCTATGATGATGAATAAACCTTGTATTAATTGTGCATTTGCTTTTTATGCTATTAATGGAGTTAATTATCAAGCGTTAAATAAAGATGAGTTATTAAAGTATTTGAAAAGTGATTTGAGTGTTGATTATGAAAAGGTTATAAGGTTTATATATTATCTTAAAAACAATGTGTATAGTTTTGGAAAATCTAAGTATAAAGTAGTTCAAAAAAACAACAGAATTTATTCTAAAGTATATGAAACGAAATATTATTGCATTAATATAGATTTAAAGAATTATTTAAATGTCAAAAATATAAATAAAATTCATTATAGTCTAAAGTCCTTAATTTATAAACCATATATTAGTGAAATTAATCATACAGGTATCATGGTAAAAGCATTTAATTTGATTTTCCCAGATTTCATAAAATTAAGAATTATGCATACTAGGTTTTATAAGCTTTTTAGAAAGTTAGTGTATAATCCAAGAAAATTTTTTATTGATTATATAAAAAAATACAGATAGTTTAGGATTTTAAATATATTTATGATGTTTTTGTTTAAGAAATAAGATAAAATATTTTTAATGTTTTTTGTAAAAGACTATAAAAATGTTTAGAATTAGTGGATCTGTATTTATTAAATAGGTTTAAGACTATAATTTGGAAAAACACTTTATTAGAAGAGATAATGGATTTTATATGAAAAAAGTAGGCGTAGTAATCCCCATATACAATGTAGAAAAATATCTAAAAGAATGTTTAGATAGTGTAATCAATCAAACTTATACTAATTTAGAAATCATACTTGTAAATGATGGTAGCACAGATGAAAACTCACTCAATATTGCAAAAGAATATACCCTAAAAGATAAAAGAATCACTCTTTTTGATAAAAAAAATGGTGGTTTAAGCAGTGCAAGAAATGTAGGTATAGAATATTTTAGTGGAGAATATAAACTCAAAAACAAAACTCAAACTTTAAAAGAAAATTCTTTAATAGAATTTAATATAGAAGGTAATAATCCTTATGAAATATATACTGTATATAAAAGCTATAAAGCTTTTAGTAATGAACAATATTTAACTAACTTTACTTATCCTAGTATAGATTATATTATCTTTTTAGATTCTGATGATTATTGGGAATTAAACTGCATAGAAGAATGTGTACCTAGAATGGATGGGGTAGAAGTGCTTTGGTTTGATCATTATTTTTATTATGATAATGTAGAGCAATTAAAACCACGTTCAACTATTATTGAAAGTCATAAATATTATTTGAGTTGTAAAGTTGAATCAAAGGATTTCTTTGAAAGAATGATTGAGTTAAATCGAGATACTTTTTGGTTTTCTGTTATGGGCATGATTGATTTTAAGTATTTGAAATCAATCAAACTTAAATTTTTAGATGGTGTTATTCACGAAGACCATCACTTTGGGAAATTACTTTTTTTTCAATCAAATTTTATTTATATTCTGACACAAAAATTATATTTTTATCGTATAAGACAAAATAGCATTATGGATTATGATCTTAGTGGTTTGTATATACCAGAATATGATAGATTTACGTATGAAATTTTTGATAGGAATTATTTTTTATATAGAAAATACTTGACACTTTCCAGTAAAGCTTTAACCGCATTAATGGTATTTAAATTTATTCATGAAAATGAACATTTGAATGGTGTGATGTTATTAAAGAAAGTTTTTTGGTTAAAATTAAAAAATTGGAGAAACAGTTTAGTTGATTTTGATGATAAATATTTAAACAAAGCAATATCTTTGACAATAAAAAAATTTTATATAATGTCTAGTAATTCAGCTATTAATCTAGAATTAATGATAGATTTTGCTTCTGATATTGCACATATAAAGAATAATGAAACCAACTTAGTATTATTTTATAGCAAATATGGAACAGCAAAATTAAGAGTTCAGAACCATCTTTCTTATAAATTAGGAAAAGTTTTAATCACAAACTACAAGAATATATTTGGAGTGTTGATGTTGCCAATCTATTTGTTATCGATTATAATTGCGGATTGGCAAGAAAAGAGAATATATCATGATAATTTAAAAAAAGATCCATTGTTGGCTTTACCTAGTTTGAAAAAATATCCTGATTATCAAGAGGCTATTAAGATTCAAAATCATTTTTCTTATAAATTGGGACAAATATTAATTGAAAATTATAAAATATGGTATAAGGGTGGTATTTTTAAATTGCCATTTAGTATTAGGAAAATTTATAAAAGTAGAAAAAATAAATGAAATAAATATTTTAGGAAAGGTTAAATTTATGAAAAATAAAATTACAATATGTTTTGCTATCAATAATGAGTTTTTTTTATATTTACTTGTTACTATACAATCTATATTAAACAATATCAATACTAAATATTTTTACGAAATTGTCATTTTTTATACAGATCTTAATATTTCGTATAAACGATATTTGAATGGATTAAAAAATTTAGAGCATTGTTCTTTTAGAGCTATAGATCTTAATGAACATTTTAAAGATATAGACAGTTCTATTTTTCATGAAGGAGAACGTGTAACAAAAGAAACTTATTATAGATTTTTTATTCCAAAAATTTTAAATGAGTGTGATAAAGTTTTGTATTTAGATGCTGATATTTTAGTATTGAGTGATATTTCTTATTTGTTTGAACAAGAATTATCTGAACAGGAATTAGCTATTGCATGTCCAGATGTTGCTTTTTTGGTAGATTCTAATATTAGGGTTTCTTTTAACGAAAAACAAATGTCAAGTAGCGAATATTTTACCAACCATCTTCATATGAAAAATACAAAAAATTACTTTAACGCAGGTGTTATCCTTTTTGATATAAAGAAATGCTTGAAATTTAATTTGGAGGAAAAATTATTGAAAAAATTGAAAGATTTAAAACATCCTCTTTGGCGTGATCAGGATATACTTAATAGTGTCTTAGAGGGGAGGGTTAAATTAATAAATTTTTCTTGGAATTACCAACAAAATATAAGTCCGAATTTATCAAGATTACCTTCGAAGTATATATGTTCGGATGAAAACATTAAAATATGGCATTTTAATGGGGGACGAAAGCCTTGGGATAACATAGATGCTGAAAAAGCAGAAATATGGTGGAGTTTCGCTAAGCAAACTACATTCTACGAAAAATTATTGCTAGAACTTTTTTTCAAATATAATAAGAGGGCAAATGCAAGTGTGTTTATTCAAAAAGGTGCTGTAGAGAGAGTTAAGAATCATCTTTCTTATAAAATAGGCAAGACTATAATAGATGCAAAAAATCCAATTAAATTTCTTTTTTTACCTCTTTCGATTGCATTTTTATGTATATCTCATATAGCGCAAAGAAAATTTTATAATTTTCTAATAAAATTAAACCCATCTTTTAAGATGGTACCTTTGGAAAAATATGTAGATTATAAGGATGTTGCATATGTTAAAAAACATTTATCTTATATGATGGGTAAAGCTTTTGTTGATAACCCTTTAACTTTTGTATTTAAGATAAGAAAAATTTATAGGCAATGGAAAGATGAAAAATAATACTAAGACTGTAGGCGTAGTAATCCCCATATACAATGTAGAAAAATATCTAAAAGAATGTTTAGATAGTGTAATCAATCAAACTTATACTAATTTAGAAATCATACTTGTAAATGATGGTAGCACAGATGAAAACTCACTCAATATTGCAAAAGAATATACCCTAAAAGATAAAAGAATCACTCTTTTTGATAAAAAAAATGGTGGTTTAAGCAGTGCAAGAAATGTAGGTATAGAATATTTTAGTGGAGAATATAAACTCAAAAACAAAACTCAAACTTTAAAAGAAAATTCTTTAATAGAATTTAATATAGAAGGTAATAATCCTTATGAAATATATACTGTATATAAAAGCTATAAAGCTTTTAGTAATGAACAATATTTAACTAACTTTACTTATCCTAGTATAGATTATATTATCTTTTTAGATTCTGATGATTATTGGGAATTAAACTGCATAGAAGAATGTGTACCTAGAATGGATGGGGTAGAAGTGCTTTGGTTTAATAGAAAACGTTTTTATGACGGAGTGGAAGAACCAAAAATAATACCTAAATTTCTTATTGAATTATATGGATTTCAAAAAGAAGGCGTTGTGAGTAGAGAAAAATGGTTAGAAAAATCTTTAGAATTAAATATTATGAAATTTTGGTTTTCTGTTATGGGCATGATTGATTTTAAGTACTTGAAATCAATCAAACTTAAATTTTTAGATGGCGTTGTATATGAAGATCAATCATTTGGTGTTTTGCTGTTTTTGCAGTTAAAAAATATTTTTATTTTTCCTGCTAAAATGTACAATTATAGAATACGAGCTAATAGTATTATGAATCACGATAAAAAAATAAAAAAAGAAAATTTTAATTCACATATGATCGGCATTTATAAAAAATTTTCCAATGATAATATACAAGCAAAAAAATATATTATAGCTTATAGTTGGTGCGCAATGGCTTTGCAGCTTTTGAATTTTATGCATGAAGAGAAAATACAAAAAATTGAAAATTTTTTTTTAAAAAAAATGATAAATAACTATTTTCTATTTTCAATTATGTTTAAAAAAAATATATATAAAGATCCTAGCAATATTGATTTTTTAATTCATTCGAAAATAAACGATTTGATTGCTTTTATGAATCCTAGTCACAAAGAATTTTTTTTAAAAGAAGTTGAAGAAAAAAAAAGATTTTTTTCATATCAATTGGGTAATAAAATACTTAATAGTCGTGGTTTAATTAATATTATTTTACTGCCTTATAGTGTGTTTGAGATAATGATAAATTATAAAATCAAAAAACAGATAAAAATATCACCAAAAGAAAAGAGAGAATTTGGAAATGAAAATTCTGATATGTATTTATATTTAGAATACTTAGCTGAATTAAAGGTTAAGAATTATCTTTCCTATAAATTGGGACAAGTATTGATTAAAAATTGTAAAATATGGTATAAAGGTGGTATTTTTAAATTACCATATGATATTTATAAAATTTATAAAACACATGAAGGATAGTAATGCAAAGAGAGTATTTAGCTTCTATAATTTTTAATGTAAAAGCTGAGAATAAAGTCAAAATAGATAATTTTTTGTTTATATTAAATAGTTTGCTTAAAAAATATGGCAAGTTATTTGAAATTATCATTTTGGAACAAGATGTTAACACATTTTTAAAAGATGAGTTGCAGAAATACTGTAAAGAGAATAACAATGTGAGATATTATTTTCTTTATAATCCTTATGAATTTAATCTTAATTGGGGAAAAAATGTAGCAGCAAGACATTTTTCAAATGCAAAAACTATTGTTTTCTATGATTTTGATTTTATTGTAGAAGATAATTTTATAGAAGAAGTTTATTTATGTGATCAAAAAAAATATAAAGTTATTTCTCCATGTGGATATATACACTATTTAAATAAAGCTGATTCGGATAATTTTAAAAAACGATTGGATCTTAAAAATATACCATTGGAAAATCCTCATCCTATAAAATTTATTATGGATGGTTTGTGCATATTTAATAAGAAATTCTTTTTGGAGATTAATGGTTTTAATCAGCATATGCCTTTTGAAATTGAAAATAAAATATTAAATTTAATGCTCAAAAGAATTTGTAAAGAAAATGAGATTAGAATTTCTAATGAGACATACACTTGCTTATGGAGTCCCAATGATGATAAACAGTTAAATAATTTCGGATTTACATTCTTAAAAGAAAAATATGGAGAAAGCTATTTTGAGGGTAGAAAAATTTTCAATAATATTTGTTCAAGCAATGATAAATTTGATATAAAACAAATTGAAAAATATAATTTATTAAAAAAACATTTCTTTGGAGATGCTGATCTGTATCGTTTTGAAAAAAGAAATCTATGGCAAGAATTTTGCCAAGCTCAATCAAAAATCAATGAATTCCATTATAAAAATTTAGAATATGGAGAAGCACTATTTCAAATTACTTTTAACGATATTTATAAAATAAATAATTTTAGAAATATATTTAGGAGAAAAAAAAGATGTTTTATAGTTGGTAATGGTCCTTCTTTAAATAAACATGATTTATCATTATTGAAAGATGAGATTACTTTCGGATTTAACTCTATTTTCTATAAAAAAGATGAATTTAGGCCAAATTTTTATATTGTAGAAGATAATTTGGTAATGAAAGAAAGGTTAAAAGAAATAGAAGATTATGAAGTTCAATATAAGTTTTTTCCCATAAATTACAAAGAATTACTAAAGCCTTCTCCAAATCAATTTTTTTTCAAAATGAATTTAGGTTTTTATCAAGGAACTTCTAGATATTTCCGTATTCCAAGGTTTTCTTTGGATGCAACCGAAGAATTATTTTGCGGACAAAGTGTAACTTACATTGCATTGCAATTGGCTTATTTTATGGGTTTTGAAGAAGTGTATTTAATTGGTATGGATTTTCACTATGTTATACCAGAATCACACAAGCGAATTGGTAGTACTTTGATATCTAATACGGATGATCCAAATCATTTTCATAAGGATTATTTTGGAAAAGGTAAAAGTTGGCACGATCCTAAGCTTCATGAAGTTGCAAAAAATTATAAAATGGCAAAGCTAATTTATGAAAGTTCAGGGAGAAAAATTTACAATGCTACTATCGGTGGAAAGTTGGAAATTTTCGATAGAATAGACTATTATTCTATATTTGAAAAACCAAATGTATCAAATATTGGTGCTGTTGACCAAGTAAAAAATCATTTAAGTTATAAAGTTGGGAAAACTATTGTTCACGATACTAAGAAGATAAGTGATGTGGTAAATATTCCTTTTAGATTATTTAGTATTATTAGAAATCATAAAAAAGAAAAAAATAAAAATTGTAAAAATTTAAGGAAATATAGTGACTATTCTGAAGCCCTAAAGGTGCAACAGTATTTTTCTTATAAGCTAGGGAAGTGTATAGTTTCTAATTATAAAAATCCGTTTTTATTGTATAAATTAATAAAAATTATCATAGAACACAAAAAAAGAAAATAGGAATTAAGAAGAAATGAAGGTAAATGCGCTATTGCCGATGAAAGGGAATTCAGAAAGAGTAAAAAATAAGAATATGAAAGATTTTAATGGATTTCCATTGTATCATGCTATAATGAAAGTTTTGTTAGAGTCTTCTTGTATAGATAAAATATTTATAAATACAGATAGCGATATTATAGCATCTGATGTTAATAAAAATTTTGATTGTGACAGAGTTGTTATTATTAAAAGGCCTAAAGAAATTCAAGGTGATTTTGTATCTATGAATGACATCATCGCTTATGACTTAACCCAATGTAATGGAGAGTATTTTTTACAAACACACAGCACAAATCCTTTGTTAAAAACATCTACCATTGATTTGGCCATTAAAAAGTTTTTTGATGGCTTGGATTTGTATGATAGTTTATTTAGTGTTACAAAAGTACAGACTAGATTTTATGATAAGAATGCAAAGGCTATAAATCACGATCCAAATGAGCTTTTAAGAACCCAGGATTTAGAACCCATGTACGAAGAAAATTCTAACTTTTACATTTTTTCTAAAGAATCTTTTAATTTGGCTGGTAAAAAAAGAATTGGTTTGAGACCGCAGATATTTTCTATGAATAAGCTTGAGGCTGTGGATATAGACAATCCTGAAGATTTTATCCTAGCAGAATTGTTATATAAAAATAGGGATATAATATGAATTTAAAAGAAAAGTTGCAAAATAATAAACTAACTATAGGTAGCTGGATAAGTATAGGGCATCCTTGTGTAGTTGAAATTATGTCAAATGCGGGCTTTGAATGGCTTGTAATAGATTTTGAACATACATCGATGAATTATGAAACAGTGCAAAATTTGATAACTACCATTCAATCTAAAAAGATTAAAGCATTGGTTAGAGTATGTAAAAACGAAGAGGTAATTATTAAGAAAGTTTTAGATATGGGTGCTGATGGTATTATAGTTCCTATGATTAAAAATAAAGCAGATGCCATCAAAGCAGTTGAATTTGCAAAGTATCCTCCAGTGGGTAAAAGAGGAGTGGGTTTATTTAGAGCTCAAAACTATGGATTAAAATTTGAAGAATATAAACAATGGGTTGATAAAAATCTTATTATTATTGCTCAGATAGAGCATTATGAAGCTGTTGAAAATATAGAAGATATAGTAAATACAGATGGAATTGATGGAGTTATTATAGGACCATATGACTTATCTGGTAGTTTAGGTTTTCCAGGGGAGTATCATAGGGTAGAAGTGAAGGAGGCTATTGCTAAAGTTTTGAAATGCTGTAAAAGATACAATATTCCCTCGGGTTTTCATGTAATAGAAACTGATCCAAAAAAACTTCAGGAAAAAATCAACGAAGGCTGTACTTTTTTAGCTTACAGTATAGATTTTTTATTTTTGAGTGATAATGCAACAAAGGGAATGGAAATTATCAAAAAGGATATAAAATGAAAGTGTTTGTTTCAACACATCCATTTGGAGAAACATCTGAAAATCCATTGAAGTTGTTAAGTGAAAATGGGTTTAGTGTGAGATTAAACAACCATGGAAGGAAAATATCTTCACAAGAATTAGCTGAAGACATTAAAGATGCTGAAATCTTGATAGCTGGAACTGAAAAAATTACAGAAGAAGTTTTGCAAAATGCTCCGAATTTAAAACTTATATCAAGAGTTGGTATAGGTTTGGACGGTATAGATTTTGAATTATGTCGCAAATATAACATAAAGGTTGTTTATACGCCAGATGCTCCTACTATGGCTGTAGCTGAATTATGTGTAGGTTTGATACTTGATCTATCAAGAAAAATTAGTTTTACAGATGTAAATTTAAAACAGGGTATTTGGAATAGACATATGGGTATGTTACTTTACGGCAAAACGATTGGTATTATTGGTATGGGGAGAATAGGAAAAAGCTTGATTAAGCTTTTATCTTCTTTCAATGTTTCTTTTAAGGTGTGTGAGCCAAATCCAGATTTTGCTTTTTTAAAGATGTATAATATAAAATTAGTAGATAAAGAAAAACTATTAAGAGAGTCTGATGTTGTATCTTTAAATTTACCATTAAAAAAAGATACTATAGATTATCTAACACTTGATGATTTGGAAAAAATGAAGAAATCGGCTATTTTAATCAACACTGCAAGAGGTGGTATAGTAAATGAACAAGATTTATTTATAGCTCTAAGAGACAAAATAATTGCTGGTGCAGCTGTGGATGTTTTTGAAGAAGAACCATATAAAGGTAAATTAAGAGAGCTTGATAATGTTGTTTTAACTTGTCATATGGGTGCTAGTACTATAGAAAGTAGAACAGATATGGAGACGCAAGCTGTAGAAGAAGCAATAAGATATAAAAACAACATTTCTTTAAAAAATGAGGTTTTTGAAAATGAATAAAAAGGTATTGGTTTTTGGAGGAGGAGGTTTTATAGGTAGCTATGTTGTAGAGGAGTTGTTGACCAATAATTACAATGTGTTATATGCTGATTTAAATCCATGCGATAATATTCCAATGCGGTATTTTATAAAATGTGATATTATGCAAAAAAAAGAAGTTGAGTTTTTATGTCAGGATGTGGATATAGTATTCAATTTTGCAGGTTTTGCTAATTTAGATGATGCCATAGCAAATCCTTTGAAAACTTTAGAATTAAATGTTATAGGAAATATGCATATTTTAGAAGGATGCAAAATACATAAAATAAAAAGATATATTTATGCAAGTAGTGCTTATGCTATGAGCGATAAAGGGTCTTTTTATGGTATTAGTAAATTAACTTCTGAAAAAATTATCGAAGAATATTATAAAAAATTCGGGTTAAAATTTACCATTATTCGTTATGGCTCGGTATATGGAGAAAAAGAATATTATAATAATTATATTTATAATTTAGTTAAAGAAGCAATGCTTAATGGAAAGATTTCTCATAGTGGCGATGGTGCAGAAATTAGAGAATATATTCATGCTTATGATGTTGCAAAATTGGCTTTACAAGTTATAGAGAATAGTGAATTTGAAAATGAGCATTTGATTTTAACTGGCACAGAAAGAATGCAAAGAAAAGAATTATTTGAAATGATAAATGAAATGCTTGGAGGTAAAATAGAGATTTTGCTCAAGGCTTCAGGTTATCATAACCACTATAAAACAACTCCATATTCTTTTCATCCAACTAGAAGTAAAAAATTAGTAGCAAATCCTCATATTGATATGGGACAAGGCATATTAGAGTGTATGAGAATTATCGAAAAGAAATATTTATGAGGACTAATAATTATATATATTTATCTTATTGTTTAAATGAAACAACTCCAACTTATGGCAATAGTGATAAAGTGAATTTAATAAAAAAAAGCTCTATAGAGCATAATGATATTGCAAACCATACCATAATAACAACAAGTGTTCATAATGGAACGCACATTGATATGCCTTTGCATTTTTTTTCTAATGGACAAAGTATAAACGATTTTTGCTGTAGTGATTTCATTTTTAATCATGTTTTATTCGTCGAAATTAATTCAAGTGATACTATAATTAATCAAAATTTAATTCAAGAGTTATCAAAAGCAGAAGATAAAATGGGTATTGAGGCTATTATTGTAAAAACAGGAATTGGTTCCAAAAGAAATGGCGAAGTATATTGGAAAGAAAATTTTGGTTTTCATCCTGACATAGCTGATTATATTAGAGAATTTTTTCCTAATGTTAGATTGTTTGGTTTTGATAGTATTTCTGTTTCTAGTTTTACAAATAGAGAATTGGGTAGAATTGCGCATAGAAAATTTCTAGATCCAAAAAAACCAATTTTACTTTTAGAAGATATGAATTTAAATGAAATATACAAAGAGGATAATGTAAAAAAACTTATAGTCGCACCATTAAGAATTGAAAATTCTGATGGATTGCCTTGTACAGTTATAGCAGAGGTATTGTAATGGCTATTTTTTGTAAACTAAGAGATATTGGTAGATATAATATAAAAGATCTAAATTTGATTCTTAGTTATTTGTCTAGTTGTGCTAATCCAAATAGTAAAGAATTCCAGAGATTACATGCGTATAATATAGGAGCATTTGAAAAAATTGAACTTGCTAAAGATATTTTTGCTCTAGAACAAACTTATTTTGCTAAAAATAAAAATCAAGCTTTTTTTGAATCTCATAAAGATCATATAGATATTCAGCTTATTGTAAGCGGTAAAGAAAAGATTGAATTTGGTGATAAAGAATTGTTTGAAATTGAAAAAGAATATGATGAATCCAAGGATTTAATTATATATAAAAAACCTAAATTTTTAACTTCTAGTTTGATTTTAAATGAAAATGATATTGCTATTTTTTATCCTGAAGATGTACATATGCCAGGTTTAAGTATAGAAGATGATTCTTATATAATAAAAACTGTGATAAAGCGTAAGATATGATAAATATAGAAGATATAAAAAATATTATTTTTGATTTTGATGGGGTTATACTTGATTCTGTGGAATTAAAAACACAAGCTTTTGCTGAACTTTTTCAAGAATTTCCTAAAGATAAAGTGCAAGAATTGTTAAAATTCCACTTGCAAAATGGCGGCATCTCCAGATATTATAAAATTCAGTATTTTTTTGAAAATATCATTCATAGAGAAATTTCAGATGGTGAAATTTCAAAATATGCAAAAAAATATTCCAAGCTTACAAAAGAGAAATTATGTAATTTTAAGTATATTATAAAAGAAACTTTTGATTTTATTAAAAAAAATCAAATGCGTTATAATATGCATATAGCTTCAGGTGCAGATGAGCAAGATTTACTTGAGATTTGTGATAAATTAAAACTATCGCAATTTTTTTTAAGTATTCATGGTTCTCCTGTAAAAAAAGATATTTTAGTAAAAAATATACTTATAAATAATAATTATAAAAATAAAGAAACAATTTTGATTGGGGATAGTGTTAATGATTTTGAAGCTGCATTAAAAAATAAAATTTATTTTTATGGAGTATTATCATGAAAAAGTTGGCAATACATTTGTTTGGTCATTTAAGAACATACGAGATGACATGTAAAAGTTTTTATGACAATATTGTAAACCCCAATATTAAAGATGGGTGGAAAATTGATATTTTTATTCATACATGGGATACTCTAAGTTCTTCGGTTGGGAGTTGGCATAGAGGTCGACATGATTTTGATGAAAGAAAATTAACAAAAATAGATATTGACAAACTCTATCAAATATACCATCCAAAAAAAATAAGCATTGAGACATTAGAGAAGGAATATGGCTTGCATACAACTGTCAGGCGTGTAAATGAGCTTCGAAAAGAATACGAAAAGCAAAATAATATTAACTATGATTATGTACTTTTTACTAGACCGGATATTATTTTTTTTAAAGAATTTAGATTGTCTTATTATTTAGATTTATATTCGCAAAGTCCGCTGAAAAATATTGGACTGCCAGAGAAATTTATTATGTGTGCTTCTAGAATTTTAGAGAACTTTCCATTATATGATCCAAGATGGACTCCAGCAAATGATATTTTGTGGTTTACAAAAGTAAGTAATTTTTGTGTACCAAACGCTGAAGATAAAGATAAAATAAAGATTTATTTGAAGTATCGTATCGGTATAGAATGTGACATTAAAAGACCTGTTGGTTATGAATGTAGTCGAGAAAAAGATCATATTATAAATTTTAAAATAACTCAACTCAATCAAGCTCAATCTAAATTATTATTCCAAACCAAATACGGCTCAGCCAAAGCTCGTATTCAAAACCAACTTTCTTATAAATTAGGTCAAGCTATGATAGTAAATTCTAAATCTATACTAGGTTATATAAGAATGCCTTTTGTATTATCTTATATAAAAGACAAACACGATCAAGAGCAAAAAATCTATCAAGAAAAAATAAAAAAAGATCCATCATTAGCATTACCTCCATTAGAAGATTATTCTGATTATCAAGAAGCCTTAAAAGAAAAAGAATGTTTAACTTACAAACTTGGTCAAGCTCTTATACAAGCTAATAAAACATGGTATGGGGGAGGGTATATTAAATTATGGTTTGAAGCTAGGAAGTTGAAAAGGGAATTTTATACAAAAAAAAGGATATAGGATGATATTTTTACATCGCCAAAATAATTTAGAGTTTCCTATTGAAAATTATGGCATAGAAATTGACTTGAGATATAATGAAAAATTAATATTAAATCATGATCTATTAGAAAAAAATTCTCTATATCCTTTTTTTAAAGAAAAAATTCAATTTATGAAAAATATCCCTATTATTTGTAATGTAAAAGAATCAGGACTAGAAGAAAAAATTATAGAATTACTCGGTGATAATTTTGAGTATTATTTTTTAGACTCTCAAATTCCAGATATTTTAAGATTATCAAAAAATGGATATCAAGGTAAATTTATCATTAGAATTTCAGATGTTGAATCTTATAATAAAAAGCTTATGGATATTAGCAAGCCTAAATATGCATGGGTAGATTACTCACAATTTTCTAGTTTTGATATTAAAGATTATAAAGAATTTATTTACAGTATCAAGCCAAAATTAGGACAAGTTGAACCTATATTGGTTTCTCCTGAGTTATACGATCTATCATATATGAAACTTATAAAACCTATTCAAAGTATTCTACCAAAAGGATTTTCTGTGTGTACTAAAAAGCCTGATTTATGGAGTATGTATGTTTAATTTAAGAAAAATAGCTGAAAAATATAAACTTATTATGGTTGATATTGATAATACTTTATTTAATTACACATTTGCACATAAAAATGCCTTAGAAGCTACAATGAAACAATATAATTTTACATTAGAAGATTATGATCTAGCAAAAAAGATGATTGCAAAAAGAGGGTTATCTGCAAATCATCATAAAAAAGAATTGTATTTTAAAATTATTTGTGAAAATAAAAATATTCATTTTTCAAAAGCTAGTGAAATGTTTGAGTTGTACGTTTCTATTTTTACAAGAAATTTAAAAGTAGATAAAACAATGTTTGAATTTTTATGTTTTGTTAAAAGTCTTAATAAAAAAGTAATAGCTATAACAAACTTTTATTTTATTGAGCAAATCCATAAACTAAATTGTGCAAATTTGACAAATATGATTGATTATTTGGTATGCTCTGAAGAATTTGAGCTTGAAAAACCAAATAAAGCGCTTGTTAATAGAGCTTTAGAGCTTTATGGGAAATGTATTGATGAAGAAGAAATTGTAATGATCGGAGATTCTATCGCTGATAATTTTCTAGGGGGGGGGTATAGGATAAATTATTATCCATATAATTGTTCAAAACTTCTGATCTCAATTTCTGGAAAAAGTGGAAGTGGAAAGACTACTTTGAGTAATGCTATTGATGAGATATATACAAGTTTTATTATTAGTACAGATGGTTATCATAAATATGAAAGGCACTCTAAGATGTGGGAGAGGGTGACACACTATAATCCTGAAGCGAATAATCTCATCCAGTTAGCTATGGATATAAAGCATATCTATCAAGACATAGGGAGTAAACTATGTATACCATTATATGATCACAAAAATGGAGTGATTGTTAAATCCAATGAGATTGAGATTAAAGATTTAGATATTGTGATTATAGAGGGTTTGCACACTTTATATCAAGAGGTTATAGGAGATTTTGTAAAAATCAAAATATATATTGATTCAGATGAAGCAGATAAACAGAAGATAAATAGAGATAGCAAAGAAAGAAATTATAATCATTCTAAGATTATAGATACTATACAAAAACGAGAGGAAGATTATAAAAAATATCTTGAAAAACAAAAAGACAATGCAAATTTTCTAATTATAGTTAGAGATGGTATTTTTAAAATACGTTTAAGGGATATATTGTTAAATGATTACTTGCAAAAAGAATATACTGGTAGATATGAAGATTTGATTCAAACCGTAAAAGATATTTTTGATCTGATTTTGAAAAATAGATGGATAGTGGAAAATGATGCATAGTAATGAAAAGCTTAATGGATGTATTAAAGACTATCAAGTGTTGTGTAAAATCTTTGGCAATATTTTAGATGCTCCATCAAAAGGTGGAAATATTTCTATAAAGAATGATGAATATTTCATCATTAAGGCTTCAGGTGGGGATTTAAAAAAAGAGCATAAAATTTCTATTTTTAAAAATAATATCAATTCTTTTTCTTATTACAAAGATTATTCTGTAGATATTGTGAAGCCATCTATGGAAATCAAAATGCATATGGTGTTTAAAAATAAATATGTAGCACATTATCATCCTGTTTATATTTTACCTTATTTGTGTGCTAGGGAATATAAATTTGAAAATTATGAAACTATTGATTTTGCCTTGCCTGGAAATGATTTGTATGAAGCATTAAGAAAAAATTATTCTTATCAAGAAAAAGGTATAATATTGCTACGAAATCATGGTGTTGTTGTTTACGCAGAGCAAATTCAAGATATAATAGAATTATACAATCAATTAAAAAGTGAATTTTTTGAACAAAATGATTTTGTATATACTCCAGATGATGCGGTTGATAAGACCAATGAGGAGCTATGGTTATTTAGAAATGTAATGGAGAATATTGCTATTAAAAAACAAATTAATCTACACCCATTAAAAGTGAGTGAAATTGATAAATTGTTAAATTTGCCTGATGAGCAATATAGAAAAAGAATTATGGAAAGTGAGAATTAGAATGAATATTATTATACCTGCAACTGGAATAGGTAAGAGGTTTAAAGAAGTTGGATATAAAGAATTAAAACCTTTTATTAAAGTTATGAAAGATAAAGTCGTTTTAGATTATGTGATTGAATGCTTTGATACTCAAAAAGATGTTTTTTGTTTTATTGTTCAAGAATGTGAAAAAAATAAATTTGAAGATTTTGTTTTATCTAGAAAAATTAAAGCAAAAATTATTGTTTACAAAGGGGAAAAACTAGGACCTGTTGGAAGCTTATATGGTGTGGTGTCGCAGTTGCAAGATATATTTGATGAGGAAGTTATTGTTAGCTATTGTGATTTTGGGCAAGAATGGGACTATAATGATTTTCTACAATTTGTACAAGAAAACCCAGATGCTCAGGCTATAATTCCTTGTTATACTGGTTATCATCCTCATTTATTGCCTTTAGAAAATGTGTATGCAGTATGCAAGGCGTATGATAATACTTATAAAGTGTATGAGGTTATAGAAAAATATAATTCTAAGAATAAATTTGAAGAATATCATTCTTCTGGTATTTATTATTTTAGAACTTTAAAATTAGCTATTGAAGCAATAAAAAAACAAATAGAAGCCAAAGATATGATTTCTGGAGAATATTATGTGTCTATAACTAATAATTATCTAGAAAATGTTTTATGCTATCCTTTTATAGAGAAGTTTTATCAATTTGGTACTCCAAAAGATTTTGAATATGTAAAAGAAAAACTTAACTCACAAGATGTTAATAACGAAAAAACAAAAATACAAAATACTATCATATTATCTGCTGGTAGAGGAGAGAGATTTTTAAATCTTAATTTTAACCAACCAAAACCATTTTTGCCTCTTGGTAAAACAAGTATTATAGAGAATATAATTGATACCTTAAAAGATATTGAGACGAAAGTTATTTGCGTTGGTGCACAAGATCATAAAAAATATTGGGAAAGTATAAAGCAAGAAGTAAGGTTTGTGAAACCGAATAAAATTGGTGCGGCGTATTCTTACAAAGAATCTTGTGGAGATTTGTCAAGCGATGTTTTAATTATCCCTTGTGATTTGATTGCTAAACATATTACTAAGGAATTTATAAGATTGCAAAAAGAATATGAAGTTATTGTGTTTGTTACACATGCTTCTAAATATAATATTAATAATCCGCATTATTTTACTTGGGTAGATGGGGAAAATAATAAAATAGATAATATTTTTGTTAAAAATAGATCTAATGATGCAAATTTAGTAATGATAGGAAGTTTTTATTTTAAGGAAAATTCTTTGTTATTAGAGTATATAAATAAAATATTCCAAGAAGATATAAAAACTAACGGTGAATTTTATATAGACAATGTGTTTGAATTGTTAATTAAAACACATAAGATAGGTTACGTAATCGTTGATAATTATTTTTCTTTTGGAACTCCAGAGGAGTATTTGGAAAATGGATATTGGTGTAATTTCAACTAATTTTTTATTATATTACTGTTTGTTAAAGTATAAAAATTAAGGTATTTATTATAAAATACTATTTAGAAGTGGTCTATAAGTTTTAACATATTTATTACTTTTATGATTGTGTATTTTTAGAAAAATATAAAAAGAAAATTTTATAAAACTATTTTCAAAATATTTTTATAGATGCAATGATTAGGTTGGTTATAAAAATCATAAGTGTATTTTCATGTAATTAAGATTTTTATATTACAGTGGAGTAAAAATGACCCATTTAGAATATTTGGAATCACAGTCTATTCATATTATCCGTGAGGTGGTAGCTGAGTTTGAAAAACCAGCTATGCTTTATAGCATAGGAAAAGATAGTGCAGTTATGCTTCATCTTTTGCGTAAGGCCTTTTATCCGACTAAACCTCCACTTCCTTTGGTGCATGTAGATACTACATGGAAATTTAAAGAGATGATAGAATTTAGAGACAAACGCGCCAAAGAACTTGGTATGGATCTTATAGTTTATCAAAATCCTAAAATCAAGGAATTAAACCTTTCTCCATTTACACATGGTTCATCTATGCATACAGATATTGCTAAAACCCAGGGTTTAAAACAAATGCTTGATTTATACCAGTTTGATGCAGTCTTTGGTGGAGCAAGAAGAGATGAGGAAAAATCACGCGCAAAGGAAAGAATTTATTCTTTTCGTGATGAAAATCACTCATGGGATCCAAAAAATCAACGTCCAGAATTATGGGATATCTATAATGGTCGCCATAAAAAAGGTGAGTCTATAAGGGTTTTTCCACTTAGTGATTGGACTGAGCTTGATATATGGCAGTATATTTATAAAGAGAGCATTCCTTTGCCAAGCCTTTATTTTGCTAAAAAGCGTCCGGTGGTAGAGTATATGGGAGCTAAAATTTTAGTTGATGATGAGCGTATGCCAAAAGAACTTGCTAAAAATGCTAAAGAAGAATTGGTTCGTTTTAGAACCCTAGGTTGCTACCCGCTAACAGGAGCCATAAACTCAAGTGCTAGTAATGCCTTAGAAATCATCGAAGAACTTTTGCTTTCTAAAACAAGTGAAAGACAAGGTAGGCTTATAGACACTGATGAAGAAGCAAGTATGGAAAAAAAGAAAAAAGAGGGGTATTTTTAATGAAAATGAATGTAGAAAAATACCTAAAAGAACATGAAAATAAAGAGCTTTGTAGATTTATTACTTGTGGTAGTGTAGATGATGGCAAATCTACCCTTATAGGTAGAATGCTTTATGATGCAAAAATGCTTTTTGAAGATCAAATTTTATCTTTAGAAAAAGATAGCAAAAAGCTTGGCAATGCAGGAGAAAAGCTTGATTTTGCACTTTTAGTAGATGGCCTTGCAAGCGAGAGAGAGCAAGGTATAACTATAGATGTAGCATATAGATTTTTCACAAGTGAAAAAAGAAAATTCATCATAGCAGATACTCCAGGCCATGAGCAATACACTAGAAACATGGCAACAGGTGCTAGTACAGCTGATATTGCTATCATACTTATAGATGCTAGAAAAGGGGTTTTAACTCAAACCAAAAGACATTCTTATATAGCGAGTTTGCTTGGCATAAAACAATTTATTATTGCTGTGAATAAAATGGATTTGGTCGATTATAATCAAGAAATTTTTAATACAATCTGTAAAAATTATCAAGAAATTTTACCATACTTAAAAAATCATGAACATATTAAAACTCACTTTGTTCCTATATGTGCACTAGATGGAGACAACATAGCTTCTAAAAGTATTAATATGCCTTGGTATAGTGGAAAAACCTTATCTGAGCTTTTAGATACTTTGCCTATTGCTACTAGTTTAAGCGATGAGTTTATCATGAGTGTGCAATATGTCAATCGCCCTCATTTAAATTTTAGAGGTTTTTGTGGAAATATTGCTAGTGGAAGTATAAGTGTTAAAGATGAAGTTGTGATTTTACCTTCTTTAAAAACAAGCAAAATAAAACAAATTATCACGCCTGATATTAAAAACCTAAATGCACTTGGTAAAAATGAAAATGTTCAAAGTGCTAAAAATGCTAGCTTTCCAAGTGCTATGACTTTAACTTTAGAAGATGAGATAGACATTTCAAGAGGCGATGTAATAGCTTCTAAAAACCATAGTATAGAAATTTCAAATTCTTTTAAAGCTATGGTAATATGGATGAGTGAAGTTGAGTTTAATTTAAATGAAAACTATCTTATCAAAATAGCAAATTTAACTACTAATGTAGTATTTGAAAAAATTGATTTTAAAAAAGACATTAATACTTTCAAAGAATTTCAAAGTAGTGAATTAAAACTCAATGATATTGCTAAATGCACCTTAAAGCTTAATAAAAAAACAGCCCTTAAAGCTTATAAGGACAATAAAATTTTAGGAAGCTTTATCATCATAGATAAATACTCTAATGAAACCTTAGCAGCGGGTATGGTAGAAGAAATTTTAGCAAGCGAAGAAAAGAGTAGAATTTACACTCAAGCAGAAATAGAACTTAATGTTTACATTAGAAAAAACTATCCTGAGTGGGGGTGTAAAAAAATATGAAAATTATTGTTGCATTAAGTATTTTAATTTTGCTTATTTTGTTAATTAGCAATAAAATTAAACCTTTTATTTTATTTGGTAGTGTAGCTGTGCTTTATTATCTTTTAGGGTATTTAAATTTAAGTACTTGGCTTAGCTCTTACACGAGTGAATCTTTAATAGTGCTTATTTTGCTTTTGTTAGTTTCACTGGCTATAGAAAAAAGCGTTGTGATAAGTTGGTGTTCTAAGTTCATCATAGGTAAAAATTATCATCTATCACTTTTAAAGCTTGGAGTTGTTACAGCTAGTATTTCAGCTTTTTTAAATAATACTGCAGTAGTGGCAAGTTTTATGAGTATTATAAAAAATAACAAATTTCAAGTTCCTTCTAAACTACTCATCCCACTTTCATATTTTTCCATAGTTGGTGGAACAATGACTTTGATAGGCACTTCAACTAACTTGATAGTCAATTCTTTTGTAGTGCAAAATGGTTTGGAAAGTTTAAAGATTTTTGATTTTTTTGCGGTGGGTTTTTGTATAAGTGTTGGAGTGCTTGTAGTACTTTTGATTTTTAGCTTTTTATTGCCTGAGTATAAAGAAAGAGAAAATGTCATCAATGAGTATTTAATCAATGCCAAAGTATTGAAAAATAGTTCATTAGTGGGGAAAACTATACAAGAAAATGGCTTAAGGAATTTGGAGTTTTTGTTTTTACTTGAAATTCAAAGAAAAGATGAGCTTATTACTCCTGTTAGTCATAATGAGCTTATTAAAGAAGGAGATGTATTAGTTTTTAGTGGAGATATTACACATTTAGAGGCTTTGAAAAAATTTGATGGCTTGCAAATTGGCTCACAAGATTTGAAATTAGAAACATTAAATTTAATAGATGTTGTTATAAATTCTGAGTCAAACTTGATAGGAAAAAGTGTTAAGGAAGCAAACTTTAGAGCTAAATTTGATGCAGGGATTGTAGCTCTAAAAAGAGGCTCAAAAAATATTTCAAAAATCGGCCAAAGTTTATTACAAGCTGGAGATAGGCTTATTTTAAGTGTGGGTAAGGACTTTCACTCAAGAGATAATATCAATAAAAACTTCTACATTATCTCAAATATCACGCAAAATCAAAAGTTAAGTAATATCCAAAGTTTTATAGTGATTTTTGCGTTTTTAGCCATCATTGCTTTATCTGCTTTGGAATTAGTGTCTTTGCTTAAAGCGCTGCTAGTGTTTTTAGCTTGCTTATTTATATTTAAAATCATAAGTTTTGATGAAGTAAAAAGACGCTTTCCTTTGGAAATTTTTATCATAGTAGGATCTTCTTTAGCCATTACTAAAGTTTTAGTTGATAGTGGTTTAGCTAAAGATTTGGCTGAATTTGTTATAGGAACTTTTGGAGTGTATGGATTATATGGTAGTTTTGTGGGAATTTATCTTCTAACTTTGCTTTTAACTGAAATCATTACCAATAACGCTGCCGCAGCTTTGGCTTTTCCTATCGCTTATAGTACTGCTTTGGCGCTTGAAGTTAATCCAACTCCGTTTATATTAGCGGTTGCTTACGGGGCAAGTTGTGCTTTTTTAATGCCACATGGTTATCAAACTCACTTGATGGTAGGTTCAATTTGTGGGTATAAAACTACTGATTTTATAAAAATAGGATGGGTAGTTTCTTTGACTTATTCAGCTATTGTTTTAACTATAACTCCGGTATTTTTTAGTTTTTAAGGAAAAAAATGAGTAAAAATTTAACTTGGCATACAAGTAGCATTACAAAAACTCAAAGAGCTAAACTTAAAAATCAAAAACCATGTGTTTTGTGGTTTAGTGGGCTTAGTGGTAGTGGTAAATCTACTTTGGCAAATGCGGTTGAAAAAAAACTTTTTGAGCGAGGTTTTCATACTTATCTTTTAGATGGAGATAATGTACGTCATGGACTTAATAAAGATTTGGGTTTTGATGAGGTTTCAAGAGTAGAAAACATAAGACGTATAGGAGAAGTATGTAAGCTTTTTGTAGATGCTGGTATGATAGTACTTTGTGCTTTTATATCGCCTTTTGAAAAAGATAGAAAGCTTATAAAAGATCTTTTAGATGAGGATGAATATATAGAAATATTTGTTGATACACCTTTGGAAATTTGTGAAAAAAGAGATCCAAAAGGACTTTATAAAAAAGCAAGAAGCGGAGAGATTAAAAATTTCACAGGTATAGATAGTCCTTATGAAAAACCTAAAAACCCGCATATACATATAACAAAAGAAGATCTTAATGAGAATGTGGATATGATTTTGAGATTTTTAAATGGAAGAAAGTGTGATGTTTAAAGATTTTCATGATAAGTATAAATGTATTTTTATTCATGTGCCAAAGGTTGCTGGTAGCAGTATAGAAAGAGTGATATATCAAACAGATAGATGGCTTGTTGGACATGTAAAAGCAAGTGATTATGTAAAGCTTGATAGGAATAAATTTGAGAGTTATTTTTCTTTTAGTTTTGTGAGAAATCCTTATGATAGAGTAGTTTCAGCGTATCATTATTTAAAAAATGATAGTCCAGATCCTTGTGATATAGAATGGGGTAAATTGAATATTAGAGATTTAGAATTTGAAGAGTTTGTTTTAAAATTACAAGATGAGGAGTTTAAGCAAAAAATTTTAACTAAAAATCACTTTTCTTTTCAGTATGAATATTTATGTGATGAGAATATGAATGTCTTAGTAGATTTTATTGGAAGATTTGAACAATTAAATAGTGATTTTAAAAAAATTTTAAATATTCTCAATAGAAAAGACAGTCTTATCCATGTAAATAAGAGTAAGCACTGCAACTATAAAGATTATTATAATTGTGAAACATATAAAATTATAAGAGAAATTTATAAGAATGATTTTGAGATTTTTGATTATGATTTAGAGGATAAAAAATATTTTAATATTTCTGATAATGTTATCTTAAATATACTGCAAAATAAAATAGAATATAAGAATGATGTGCTAGAAAATTTAAGATTAAAGCATTTAACTCAAATTCAAAATTTAAATCAAAATATAAAACTTAAAGAACAGGCTATTCAAAATAATTTAACTCAAATTCAAAATTTAAATCAAAATATAAAACTTAAAGAACAGGCTATTCAAAATAATTTAACTCAAATTCAGTTGTTAAGTAATCAACTATCCTTCCAAGCCAAACATGGCACGGTAAAATCTCGTATCCAAAACCAACTCTCTTATAAACTAGGTCAAGCTATGATAGTAAATTCAAAATCTTTTCTAGGTTACTTAATAATGCCTATGGCATTATTAAGTATAATGATTTCACATAAACAAGAACAAAAAATCTACCAAGAAAAAATAAAAAAAGATCCTTCTTTAAAACTACCTCTATTAGAAGATTATCCTGATTGTCAAGAAGCCTTAAAACTTAAAAATCATCTTTCTTATAAACTAGGACAAGCCCTTATAAAAGCTAATAAAACTTGGTATAAGGGTGGGTATGTTAAGATGTGGTTTGAAGTAAGGAAGTTAAAAAGGGAATTCAGAAATAAAATTTGATATAATCTTTCTTTTAATTAAAGAGAGATTATGAAAATTTATACCATATCTAAAAAGCTAAAAGAAAATGTTAAAAATTTTTATACAATAACTCTATATCATACCTATAAAAACATTACAAAAGAAGATATTTTTGTAGGTTGGGGTAGAAAAAAGTCAGGTTTAAAAGCCATAGAGTTAGCTAAAAAACATAATGCAAAATTTTTACTTTTAGAGGATGGTTTTTTACGCTCATTAAATTTAGGTGTAGAAAATAGTCCAAGTTTTTCTATCGTCAAAGACGATATAGGAATTTATTACGATGCGACTACGCCTTCTAAGCTTGAAAAGATTTTAAATACTTATGAGTTTAGTACCGAAGAATTAGAGCAAGCAAAAAAAGCTATAGAACTTATAAAAAAAGAAAAACTTAGCAAGTATAATAATAACCTTTGTATACCAAAAGAGTTTTTTAGTGCTAATGAAGAACCCGTGTTGATCATCACTCAAGTAGTAAGCGATGTTTCATTAAAATTTGGTTTAGCTGATAGTTTTTCAACTCAAGATATCATAAATGATGCTATCAAAGAAAACCCAAATGCCAAAATATACATTAAAATTCATCCTGATGTATTAAGTGGTAAAAAACAAAGTGATTTTAACGCACAAGATTTACCAAGTAATTGTGTAGTTATAAAAGAAAATTATAATCCCGTAGAATTGCTAAGTTATTTTAAAAAAGTCTATACTAAAACTTCTGGTATGGGCTTTGAAGCTTTGATGTTAGGATGCGAATGTGTGTGTTATGGTGTGCCATTTTATGCAGGCTGGGGTTTAACTCAAGATAAACAAGTGTGTAAAAGAAGGCTTAAAAAAAGAAGCTTAGAAGAAGTTTTTTATGCTACTTATATTTTATATAGTGAGTATTTTAATCCTTATTTAAATCAAAAAAGTGATATTTTTGATACTATTCATACTTTAGCAAAGTATAAAAAGATAGAGCAAGCTAATTCTAATACTTTGTATTTTTTAGGTTTTTCTAAATGGAAAAGAGAGTTTGTAAGACCTTTTTTTAAAGCTAAAAATAATAAAATCATTTTTTTAAACTCGCTTAATGAACTTTACAAAGCAAATTTAAATCCTGAAGATAAAATTTTCATTTGGGGTAAAAAGTATGATAAAATTTTGCTAGCTAAAGATTTTAATAATGAAATTTTCTTAGTAGAAGATGGCTTTTTACGCTCTGTTTTTTTAGGTTCAGATCTTACGCGCCCTTTTTCTTTGATAGTAGATAGTAAAGGCTTGTATGTTGATCCAAGTAAGCCAAGCGATTTAGAAGATATTTTGCAAAATTACATCTTTGATGAAAGTTTAAAACAAAGAGCTAAAAAACTCATCACTACCATCACGCAAAATAAATTTTCAAAGTATAATGGCTTAAAGCATGAAAAGTTAAATTTTAATACCAATAAAAAAATCATCTTAATCCCTGCTCAAGTAGAAGATGATGCTTCTATGATCTTAGGTGGTGCAGGTTATGATACCTTAAAACTTTTACAAAGTGTGAGAAAGGCCAATGAAAACGCCTTTATAGTTTTTAAACCTCACCCTGATGTTTTAAGCGGTAACCGTAAGGGTTTAAAAGATAAAAACATTATTTTAAAATATTGTGATGAAATTATAGAAAATGTCAGCATAGATAGTGCTATCAATGCAAGTGATGAAGTCCACACTATAACCTCTACAAGCGGTTTTGACGCTCTTTTGCGTGGTAAAAAAGTTGTGGTCTATGGTAAGCCTTTTTATGCAGGTTGGGGTTTAACTATGGATTTACATGAAATTCCAAGACGCACAAGGGTACTTAGTTTAGAAGAGCTTGTTGCTGGAGTTTTGATCCTTTATCCAAGATATATCCATCCAAAAAGTAAAAATTTATGTGAAGTTGAACTTGCATTAGATATAATGTTAAAAATGCAAAAAGATTATTTTTCTAAATTTTATTTGCGTTGGTTTATAGATATAAGAATTTATATATTAAGAAAAATAAGAAGATTAATAGAATTTATTTTGATTAGATGAATTTAAGTAAAAAGTTAAAAAAATTTTCTGGTAAAAATGTTTTATTGCTCCAAGGTCCTGTGGGTGGATTTTTTCGTAAAATTGCTACAAAAATTCCACAAGCTAAGGTTTATAAGGTAAATTTTAACGGCGGAGATTTTTTCTTTTATCCTTTTAAAAGCATTAATTACACTAAAAGTTTAGCCAAGCTTGAAGACTTTTATAAAAAGCTTTTTGAAGAAAAACAAATTCAAGTTATCATTATGTATAATGATTGTAGAAAAGTTCATGAAATCGCCATTAATGTAGCTAAGCAAATGGGTATTGAAGTATGGATTTTTGAAGAAGGTTATATAAGACCAAACTTCATTACTTTTGAAAAAGATGGAGTGAATGCAAACTCCACTTTGCCAAGAGAAAAAGAATTTTATCTAAACCAGAAAAAATTTGATAAAGATTTTAAATTTAAAACTTTCTCAAGCACTTTTAGAAATATGGCCTTTGCTTCATTTTTATACTGGCTTTTTGCTTTTTTATTTTCTTGGTATTTTAATAATTCTTTACACCATAGAAGTTTAAAATTATTTGACTTTTTACCTTGGCTTTGCTCAGTATATAGAAAAAACAAATACAAAATCACAGAAAAAAGTTTAAATGAAAAAATTCTTTCTCTAAAACAAAAGTATTTTTTAGCTATTTTACAAGTGCATAATGATACTCAACTATCCCATCATTATAAAAAAACTACAGAAAAATTTATAGAAGAAGTGATTATCTCTTTTGCTAATCATGCCAAAGCAAAGTCTTATTTAATTTTTAAACACCATCCCATGGATCGTGGTTATAGGGACTATACTAAACTTATAGAAGATTTGAGTTTAAAATACAATGTCGAGGGTAGAATTTTATATGTGCACGATTTACACTTACCTACGCTCTTAATCAATGCAAGAGGCACTATAGTTATAAATAGCACAGTAGGACTTTCTGCTTTATATCACAATAGTCCTTTAAAGGTTATGGGTAAAGCCTTTTATGATATAGAAGGCCTAACGTATCAAAAAAGCTTGCATACTTTTTGGAAAGAATGCAGAGCCTATAAACCTGATGCGGTTTTGCACGCTAAATTTAGAAATTATGTGGTATATAAAACCCAAGTAAATGGGAATTTTTTCAAAAACGTTAGTTTAAATTGATTTTTATAGCTTAAAGCTTTAATGAATAATTTCAGAGTAAAAACACCTCATTTTGCCTTTAAATAAGCATTTGACAAAGATAACAACTTTAGCTATATTTTTAAATTCATTTTGAGTTTATTTGGGATTTTAATGGATAAATTGTGTCAAAAAAGAGATGTTTTTTATATAGCTGGTTATGATCCTAGAGGATATAGGCATTATTATGCTATGTTTAAAAAAAATTTAACCGAGCAAAATATACTTTCAAATTATGATTATACTTTATCAAAAGCTCAAGTTAATGCATATGCTTTTTGGCAAATTCAAACCCCGTATACAAGCACCACTTACACCTTTTTAAGCTGGAATGATATAGTCAAAAAAAACTGGTCAGAAGGTATAAAAGATGCTTTGGCTGATTGTTATAGTTTTTTTAGAATTTATACCATCACAGGGCTTTTTTTAAAATTTGGTAAAGAATCCCCACACCAACTCATCACAGGTTATTATCCATTTTTTTATGTACTTTTGAGTTTGATTTTTACTTTAGTTTGTGCTTTTGGAAGCTTGTTTTATTTGCAAAATTTTCATATTATTTTAGGAATTTTGGTTTTTATTTTATCATTAGTATTTTTACCAAAAATGCTTTATAAACTAGGCAAGAAATTAGCTGTTTTTTGGATAGCTAGAATTTGTTTTTTTTGTGCAAACTGGGAGAAAAATTCCCAAGGTGAGCTTGAGTTAAGAATGGATGATTTTGCTAGGGTTGTTTTTGAAAAGCTAAAAGAAAATACAAATGATAAAAACTATGAACTCGTCTTAAGCGCACATAGCGTAGGAACGGTGCTTTGTATAAATGTTTTAGCAAAAGTACTTAGAAAATGCGAAAAAGAAAATATTTCTTTTGAAAATTTAAAGGTTTTAACTTTAGGTGAGTGTATACCTTTGGTAAGCTATCAAAAAAGATCTTTTGAGTTTAGAAAAGATTTAGAGTATTTAGGAGGTAAAAATTTAGTATGGTATGATTTTACCTCTATTATTGATGGGGCTTGTTTTGCACAAGTTGATTTCATACGCACAAGCGGAGTAAAAGCACAATTTAGTCCAAAATACCTTTCGGCTAAATTTCATACCTTATATAAAAATAAAGATTATAAAAAAATCAAAAAAGATAAATACAAAGCACATTTTTTATATTTATTTGCTACGCAAATTCAAGGGGTGTATAACTTTTTTGAATTTATCATAGGTAAAAATAAATTAGAAGAGAAAATCAAATAGGAGAAAAACATGGGTCAATGTCCTTTTCATCCAAAGCCTTATAAAAATAAAGCTTCTACATTAACTACTTTTTTTTTAAAAAGAAGGTCATGGCTTGATGGACTTTATGAGCGAAGCTATAAGATGATGATGGGTAGAGTGAAAATGCCTGGATTTGACCTTTATGTAGTTAATGATCCTAAAGAAGTAAGACGCATTATGGTAGATGAGGTTAGAGAATACCCAAAAAGTCAACTTTTACATGAGCTTTTAGAGCCACTTTTGGGTACAAGCATTTTTACTACTAATGATAGAGTATGGGAAAAGCAAAGAGAGCTTTTAAGACCTTCTTTTGAAATGACAAGGATTTCTAAGGTTTTTAATTTGATGAGTGAGGCAGCTTCAGATATGATGGCTAGATTTGCAAAGTATGAAGACAAAGCAATTATAGAAGTAGATGAGGCTATGACTTTTGTAACTGCAGATGTGATTTTTAGAACTATCATGTCATCAAAACTGGATGAGCAAAAAGGCAAACTTGTCTTAGATGCTTTTGTAGCTGTGCAAGAAGAAACAGTTAAAACAGCTATGCGAAGAATGTTTCGTTTTCCAACTTGGATTTCAAATCTTTTAGGTGAGAGAAAAAGACTCAAAGCAGGTGGTGTTATACGCAAGGTTTTATCAGATATTATAAAACCAAGATATGATAATGCTTTAAATGACCAAGGAAAATATGAAGATATTTTATCGTCATTGCTTATGGTAGTAGATGCAGATACGAATAAGAGATTTTCTTTTAATGAAATTTTAGATCAAGTTGCCATGTTGTTTTTGGCAGGTCATGAAACCACTGCAAGTTCACTTACTTGGACATTATATATTTTAAGCATTTCTCCAAATGAGCAACAAAAAGCTTATGAAGAAATCATGCAAGTTGCGGGTAATGAGGAGTTTAAGATAGAACATATTAGAGCGATGAAATATCTTACTAATGTGTTTAAAGAAAGCTTAAGGCTTTATCCACCAGTTGGCTTTTTTGCTAGAGAAGCAAGAAATGAAAGTAAAATGAGAGATAAGCTCATCAAAAAAGGCTCAGGTGTAGTGGTAGCTCCATGGCTTATCCATAGACATGACAGTTTTTGGGAAAATCCACATGAGTTTAATCCAAGTCGCCATGAAGATAAAAGCAAGATTAAAAAAGACACTTATATGCCTTTTGGTATGGGAGAGCGTGTGTGTATAGGGCAGGGCTTTGCTATGCAAGAGGCCGTTTTGATTTTAGCTAATATTTTAAGGACTTATAAGTTAGAATTAGAAGAAAATTTTGTACCTGATATAGTAGGAAGATTAACTATAAGATCAGCAAATGGTATGAATATAAGATTTACAAAAAGGCAAAAATGAAAGAAAAGTTAGCAGGAACTATACTACTTTGCGCTATCGTTCCTTTAGCGGTGATTAGTTATCTTTTTATTGTTATAGTAGGTACTTTTGGTAATCCTGCTAGGGTTAGACAAGGTGTGAGAGCGCTTGATCATTTTGTCAATGCTACTTTGTTTAATGGTTATGCTTGGGAGTCTTTATCATCTCATGCTTGGAGGGAACGTGATAAAAGATGGGCTAAAATAGTTATTAAAATTACAGATTTTTTTGATAAAAATCACTGTCAAAAGGCAAATAAAAGAGAACAACCTATAGTGGATTTAGTTTTAGAAAGAAAGCTTACCGAACAAACCGTCGGTAAGCAGCTTTAATTTTCTCCAAATAAAGCTTTAAGATTTTTAAACGCTTCTTCTTGGTTATTAGTTTTATCTTCATTATTTACTTCATTAAGCTCTATCTCATATCCAAGAAGCATGCTAGCTAAGCGTATATTAATACCACTTTTTCCTATGGCTTTGCTTTTTTGCTCACTATTTAGCGTTACAATGGCTTTTTTATCTTCAATACTAACTGAGTTTATAATGGCTGGAGCTAAGCTTCTAGTGATTAAAATTGCCATTTCATTAGAATACTCAATGCAGTCGATATTTTCATTTTTTAATTCTTTGCTTACAGCATTGATTCTAACTCCTTTTATACCCACAGTTGCTCCTACTGCATCAACGCTTGGGCTATTAGCTTGCAAGATGATTTTTGCTCTCTCACCCGGAATTCTTGCACTCGCATAAATATTTATAAGACCATCTTTGATTTCAGGAACCTCAGCTTTTAATAAAGCTTCTAAAAATTTAGGACTAGTTCTGCTAAGCTCCATTCTCATGCCTGATTTATCAATATATACATGTCTAATAACAGCCTTAATCACATCGCCTACTTTAAATTTTTCACCTTTGATACGATTTTTTCTAGGTAAATATGCACGAAACTCATCAATTTCCACATAAGTATTTTCTTCACTATCTACTCTTACCACGCTACCAAAAACCATATGTCCTACCATTTTTTGGTATTTTTCATAGATTTTTTCTTCTAAGAGTTTTTGAATGTTATATTCTAATTCTTTGTGTAAGATGTTTACAGCAGTACGACCTAAATTTTCCAAAGAACATTCATAAGTTAACTCATCGCCAATTTCTACATCTTTAGCTTCAGCTCTTGCTTTACTTAAAGCGATAAAATGCTCATTTCCATTTTCTAATCTTTCATCATTATCAGCTACTACGATGATTTTTTGATAAAGTTGTAAATTTTTACCTGAATCAACAAAAAATTCATACTTATCGCCATAAATTTTCTTAGCAGTATTAATAAGTGCTTTTTTAACTCTTTCTCTTACATCTTCTATTTGTAAATTTTTCTCATTAGCAATGGATTCAATTATATCTGTGATTTTTTCCATAATGACAATACAACCTTAATTTTGGATTTTAAAAGTTTGAAGAATAAAATTATATCTTTAATAAGTTTAATTAAAAGTAAAATTTGCTATAATTTCAGATTAAAAAAACTTGAGGATGATGATATGGATTTAAAAATAGCAAGAACCTCTGTTGATGAAAAGCCAAAAAGTATAAGTTTAGAAAGTATTGAAAAGGCTGTGGATAAAGAAGGTCAAAAATTTTTCTATTTTGATAAAGACAATGCACATAAGCAATTAATCGCTTTAGTAGAGCATTTTGAAAAAAAAGGAAAATGTGTTTATCATAGAACGATCAAATATGGTTTAGATGATACAGATTTTATGTATGAGGTACACATTCTTTGAGTAAAAAACTTTTTATACAAACTTTAGGTTGTGCTATGAATGTGCGTGATTCAGAGCATATGATAGCCGAACTTAAAGAAAAAGAAAATTACGAATTAACTCAAGATGCAAAAGAAGCAGATTTGATTTTAATCAATACTTGCTCAGTACGTGAAAAGCCTGTGCATAAGCTTTTTTCAGAAGTTGGAAGTTTTGAAAAAATCAAAAAAAATGGCGCTAAAATAGGAGTTTGTGGTTGCACTGCTTCACATTTAGGAGATGAGATTTTTAAGCGTGCTCCAAATGTGGATTTTGTTTTGGGTGCTAGAAATGTTTCTAAGATCACAAAGGCTGTAAATACGCCAAAATTTTTAGGTAATGATATAGATTTTGATGAGAGTAATTATGCTTTTGCAGATTTTAGAAACAGCCTTTATAAAACCTATATTAATATCTCTATAGGTTGTGATAAACATTGTACTTATTGTATAGTGCCTCACACAAGAGGAGATGAAATTTCTATACCTTTTGAGATTATTAAAAATGAAGCATTGAAAGCTGTTTCTAAAGGTGCTAAAGAGATTTTTTTGCTAGGACAAAATGTTAATAATTATGGTAAAAGATTTTCTAATGCACATGAAAAGATTAATTTTTCAGATCTTTTAGAAAAGTTAAGTGAAATCGAAGGTTTAGAGCGTATTCGCTTTACAAGCCCACACCCATTACATATGGATGATAGATTTTTAGAGGTTTTTTCTAAAAATCCTAAAGTATGTAAGTCTATGCATATGCCTTTACAAAGTGGTTCGAGTGAAATTTTAAAGGCTATGAAACGTGGTTATACTAAAGAGTGGTATTTAGATAGAGCATTGAAATTGCGTTCTATGTGTAAAGATGTGAGTATTTCTACTGATGTGATTGTAGCTTTTCCAGGTGAGAGCGATAAAGACTTTGAAGATACTATGGATGTGCTTGAAAAAGTGCGATTTGAGCAAATGTTTTCTTTTAAATACTCTAAAAGACCACTAACTAAAGCTGCAACTATGCCAAATCAAATTCCTGATGATATAGCTTCAAAACGCTTGAGTATTTTACAAGCAAGACATACAGAAATTTTAGATGAAATTGTTGCAAAACAAAAAGATAAAGAATTTGAAGTTTTATTTGAAGAATTAAGAAGTGAAGGTTTTGTAGCAGGTAGAAGTGATAATAACTTTTTGATTCAAGTTAAAGGTAGTGAAGAGTTATTAGGACAAATGAAAAAAGTAAAAATCACCAATCCTAGGCGTATGGTGTTAAATGGCGAAATCCTTTAAGATTAATCTTTTAGCTTTTGGAATTTTTTTATTACAATGGCTGATTTTTTTAACTTGTAGAAAGGTTTATTTAGGGCAAAAGCTTCCAAAAAGATCATGTGTGATACTTTTTTGGCATGGGCGTCTTGCTCTAATGCCTTTTGCTTATCGTAAAATGGGTATTAAAGGAAAAAAGGCTTATGTGATGATTTCACACCATAAAGATGGAGAAATCATTGCTAGAAATATTGCCTTTTTTGGTTTAGATACTTTAAGAGGTAGTACAAGCAAAGGTGCTTTGGCTTTATTAAAACAATCTTTTAAAATTTTAGATCAAGGCGATGATGTGATTATCACTCCAGATGGGCCAAGAGGGCCTTATCATAGTGTTTCAGATGGTTCTGTGATGATAGCTTTGAAAAAAAATGCTCCACTTTTTTTGCTAAATTATGAAGCAAGTTCTTTTTGGGAATTTAAAAGTTGGGATAAAATGATCTTACCTAAACCTTTTTCTAAGATTACCTATAGACTAAGTGAAGAAATCAAAATGCAAAAATTAAATTTAGAAGAAGCTAAAGTATTGATAAAAGAAAAATTTGATATGATAAGTCAAATAGACAAAGGATAAACACTATGTTATCTTTTTTTAGAAAATATATTTTGCAACTTTTAGTATGTATTTGCTATGATGAAAAACAATACATTATAAGATGTCATACTTGGAAAAAATCCCAAGCTGTTGATACTTTTGAAAAAAGCTTTGAAGATAAAGAAAAAGCCATAGAATATGTAAAAAATTTAACTAAAGATTTTCAAATTTATTATATATGCACTTTTTTTACTCCTATTGCACAAGGCGTTGTGCCAAGCTCAAATTTTAAAGATCTTTCTAATTTTGGTGTCGATGCAAGTAGTGTTAAGTGTATTTCTTTTAATAATGGTTTATTGTATGCATCTAATCATTCTTTAAGCTCATATGAGCAAGATTATGAGGCTTTTGGCGGTTTGGATTTGCTTTATTCGCCTTTTTCTTTGCTTTATCATTGTATGGCAAATAGGGGTTTTGAAGAAAAAATAGGCCTTTATGTGTATAGATACCATGATTTTGTTGCGATGTTAATTTGTAAAAATGAAGCTATATTGTTTGGAAGTTATTTTAATATAGCTAGTCAAAATTATGATGAAGATGATTTTTTTGATGATATTAAAGAAGAATTTGACTTGCAAATTGATGATGAAAATCAAGAAGAAGAAAATGAACAAAATTATGATTTAAAAAGTTTAGAAGAAATGAGTCAAGAGTTTGATAAACTTGAGGAATTAAATGAAGAAAAAGAAGAGCTTCCTATCGATTCTTTAGAAAATTTTAGCTCAGATATGAAAATGATAGAATACATCATTTCAAGTGTAAAAGAATTTTATCAAAATCCTTTGTATGATAATAGCTTTTTAGAAGAAATTGTGATTTTTGATGAGGAAAGTTTTAGTCCGACCTCGCTTGATTATTTAGAAAATGAGCTATTTATAAAGCCTAAAGTAGAACTTGTAGATACTTTAAATTTGATGAATGAACTTATGGTGAAGGACTTAAAACTATGAGATATAGTCTAATCAAACCTAAGATAAAACCTGTTTTTAATCTTTTTACTAGAATTTGGATTTATTTTACTAGTATTAGTGTTGCTTTAATTTTTGTAGTATTTATTGTGGTAGTTTTTAAAAGCTATTATGCGTCTGTGCAACTTGATAATAAAAAAGAAGAATTAGCTCAAATTATCGCACAAATTAATGCTAATAAGCTTAAATATCAAGAATTAGTAAGACAAAATGATAAAGCAGAGTTAATTTTGGGAGATTTAGAGCAAGAGCAAGAAAATGGTAAAAATAAAGTTTTATTAAAAAGCATTCAAAATCTTTTTACTCTAGTGCCTAAAAACATATCTTTAGATGAGGTTTTAATGGAAGATAGATCACTTATTTTAAGAGGCATTACACCTACTAAAGAGATGTTTGCATTGTTATTAGAGGCTCCATTAAGAAGTATTTTTTCCAATTCTCAAACAAGTTATTATCAATTAGAAAATGGGTGGTATCGCTTTGTAAGTGTAAATATCACTATACCAGAGGAAATGTATGAGCAAAAACGATAAAAGCTTAGAAGAAGCTGATGTATTAAAAATCTTGATTTATTCTTTTTCATTTGTAGCACTTTGTGCGATTTTGGTTTTATTTTTAATTGTACCTTTTTTGAAAGATTATAAAATCGAACACTCAAGATTAGCAACCCAGCAAATTCAAAACACTAAAGCAATAAATGAGTTGCAAGCTTTAGAAAAAGTTATTGATGAGTTTCAAAAGGTGAATGCACAAAATTTAGCTCAAATTAATGCAGAATTTTCACAAAAAGAATTATTAGAATTTATGAAAAATTACTTTGATGATGTAAAAATCAATCTTATTCCTATTAAAAAAGAGCAAGAGTATTTAAAATACCAATTTGGAGCTAATGTGAAGATGAAAAATCCTCAAGCTTTTTACTCTTTTTTAAATGATTTGCAAAAATATAAAAATTTAATAGAAGTTAGCACTCCTGTAGAGTTTAAATCCGAAGAAAAACACATTAATCTTAAATTTAAGATCAAAGTGTTTTATGCACAAGCTATTCAAAAATAATTACTTCATTATTTTGATAGGGAGAAATTTCTTCTTCTTTTTTATCATCTTGTTTTACATCTTGAATTTCTGAGTTTTCTTGCGTGTTTGGCTCTTCTTTGATTTCTTTTATACTAGTTTTTAAACCAGATGTGATTTCTTTATAAAAAGTAACAAAAACTTTATCAATTTCTAAAGCACTTGCTGCAAGACTTTCATTAACTTGGGTTGGAACAGCACTATATACCTCTCTAAAGCTTTCTATACTTGCTTGCCCTTTTATAGGATAATTTAAAATAATAGGATCGTTTAATTTTGCCGAGCTTGTTGTGCTTTGGAAAGTATCTTCTTGATGTAAATTATTTAAATGACTTTGAGCTTCTAAAATGATCATAAAAGAAGACTCTACGCTATCGCCCCCAAGACTTGAATTTCTTCTAACCTTATCTTCATATAAATTAGCATTGATAACTATATTAAAAATATAATCAGGATTTTCATTATTTATAGTATATCCTTTACTTTGAAGCAATACTTTACTATCTTCTAAAAGTTGTTTTTTGAGTAATTCTAAGCTTTTATTGATTCTTTGATTTAGAGTAGATTGTTCAAAATATGAACTATAAAAAGTACTTTTTATAATTTCTACATCATTGATTTTGACTTTAGGGCCATTAGCATTTGTATGGTTGTGTTCTTCAAAAGTGCTTTTAAAATTTGGCATAGAAATATAATAAGTTTTTTGATTACCAGCGCAAGCACTTAAAAATAAAATTATGCTAAAAAATAATAATATTTTTTTCATTTTCTCTCCTTGTGATTTTTATAATTATAACAATTTTTTGCTATATTATATGTTTTATAATAAGGGCTTTTTATGGAATTTTGGCAAAATATTTATGCAAATTTTGATGTGGTAGCTTTTGAAATTTTTGGTTTAAAAGTGCATTGGTATGGCATTATGTATGTGCTAGCTTTGCTTGTTGCCTTAATGGTTGCAAAATACTATGCGATTAAAGATAATATGGGAATTTCTAAAGCTATGCTTGATAGCTATTTTATATGGGTAGAAATAGGGGTGATTTTAGGTGCAAGATTGGGTTATATTTTAATTTATGATGCGCATACTTTATGGTATCTTACACATCCTTGGCAAATTTTTAATCCCTTTTATAATGGAGAATTTGTAGGGATTAGAGGTATGAGTTATCACGGAGCTGTTGTGGGGTTTTTAATAGCAACTTATGCTTTTTGTAAAAAAAATAAGCAAAATTTATGGAAATATTTAGATTTAGTTGCTATTAGTGTGCCATGTGGATATATTTTTGGTCGTATTGGAAATTTTTTAAATCAAGAATTATTTGGTAGAGCTACAGAAGTACCTTGGGGTATTTATGTAGATGGGATATTGCGTCATCCTTCGCAACTTTATGAAGCTTTTTTGGAAGGTTTTATTGTTTTTATTGTTTTATTATTAATAAAAAAATATAAAAAATATAATGGAGAATTGATTGCTTACTATACGATTTTATATGCCCTAGCGCGCTTTGTATGCGAGTTTTTTAGAGAGCCTGATTTTGGTATAGGCTTTGTTGCTTTTGGTATGAGCATGGGTCAGATATTGAGTTTATTAATGTTTTTATTAGGACTATTTTTATCTTTTTATTTAAGAAATATTAAAAAAAATTTATAAATTTTTATTTATTTTAAGAATAAAAGTTCTATAATTGCTCCGATATTAAAACTTATCAACTTTTAAAAGGAGTAAATATGAGCCAACTCATTGAAGGTTTTTTAGGCAAGAGTATTGATGGCAAAAAAAGCAAAATGCCAGCAAAACTTGACTATATTCAAAGTGCAACAGGCTTGATTTTAGGCTTGTTTATGTGGGCACATATGTTTTTCGTTTCTACCATTTTGGTTAGTGATGATTTTTTTGATTCGGTGGTTCACTTTTTAGAACTAAAATTTATCATTAATAGCCCTATGATGAGCTACATCACTTCTTTCTTAGCTGCCTGTGTTTTGGTTATTTTCTTTGTGCATGCGGGTCTTGCAATGAGAAAATTCCCTATTAATTTCAGACAATACCAACTTTGCAGAACACACTTAAAATATATGAATCATGGTGATTCTTCTTTATGGTGGGTTCAAGCTGCAACTGGTTTTGTAATGTTTTTCTTGGGTTCTGCACACTTAATTTTTATCATTACTAATGCAGATAAAATCAGTGCTGATATGTCAGGCGATAGAGTAGTAAGCCATTTTATGTGGTTATTTTACATTGCTTTATTAATCTGTGTTGAGTTGCATGGTAGTATTGGTCTTTATAGATTATGTGTAAAATGGGGTTGGTTTGAAGGTAAAGATGCAAAAGAAAGTCGTAAAAAACTTAAAAAAGCAAAATGGTTTATTAGTATTTTCTTCTTAGTTTTAGGTGTATTAAGCTTAGCTGCTTTTGCAAAAATAGGCTTTAATAATTACCAAAACAACTCTGTAGCGCAAATAGTAAAAACTTATGATGGAGCTAAATATGAACATACAATATAGTGATGCTTTAGTTATCGGTGGTGGTCTTGCAGGTTTAAGAGCTGCTATTGAAGTTGCAAAAAGTGGTCAAAGTGTAACTTTATTAAGTATTTGTCCGGTTAAAAGATCTCACTCAGCTGCTGTGCAAGGTGGTATGCAAGCGAGTTTAGGAAATAGCGTTAAAGGTGAGGGAGATAATGAAGATGTGCATTTTGCTGATACAGTAAAAGGATCTGACTGGGGCTGTGATCAAGAAGTTGCAAGAATGTTTGCACAAACTGCTCCAAAAGCTGTGCGTGAGCTTGCTGCTTGGGGTGTGCCTTGGACTAGGGTTACAAAAGGACCTAGAACTGTAGTTATTAATGCTCAAAAAACTACCATTGAAGAAAAAGAAGAAGCACATGGTCTTATAAATGCAAGAGACTTTGGTGGTACTAAAAAATGGAGAACATGTTATATCGCTGATGCAACAGGACACTGTATGCTATATGGTGTGGCAAATGAAGCGATTAAACATCAAGTTAAAATCATTGATAGAATGGAAGCAGTAAGAATTATCCATGATGGTAAAAAATGTCTAGGAGCTATTGCTAGAGATTTAACTAATGGAGAATTAATTGCTTATGTTGCTAGAGGAACTATGATTGCAACAGGTGGTTATGGTAGAATTTATAAACAAACTACAAATGCTGTTATTTGTGAAGGTACAGGAGCTGCTATTGCACTTGAAACTGGACTTTGCAGACTTTCAAATATGGAAGCAGTGCAATTTCATCCAACTCCAATCGTACCAAGCGGTATCTTGCTTACTGAAGGTTGCAGAGGTGATGGTGGTATCTTAAGAGATGTTGATGGTTACCGCTTTATGCCTGATTATGAGCCTGAGAAAAAAGAACTTGCAAGTAGGGACGTTGTAAGTCGTAGAATGATGGAGCACATTAGAAAAGGTAAAGGTGTAAAAAGCCCTTATGGAGATCATTTATGGCTTGATATTTCTATCCTTGGTCGTGCTCATGTTGAAAAAAATCTTCGCGATGTTCAAGATATTTGTAAAACATTTAATGGTATTGATCCTGCTGATGAGGGTCCAAAAGGCTGGGCGCCAGTTTTACCTATGCAACATTACTCAATGGGTGGTATTAGAACTAAGCCAACCGGCGAAAGTCAATGGCTAAATGGTCTTTTTGCGTGCGGTGAAGCAGCTTGCTGGGATATGCACGGATTTAACCGCTTGGGTGGAAATTCATGTTCAGAAACTGTTGTTGCAGGTATGATCGTGGGAGATTATTTTGCACAATATTGTAAAGAAAATGGTTCAGAAATTGATACCAATATCGTTAAATCTTTCCTTTCTAAAGAGTATGATTACTTAAAATCTCTTGTTAGCAAAGAAGGAAAACATGATGTATTTGAAATCAAAAACAGAATGAAAGACATTATGTGGGAAAAAGTAGCTATCTTTAGAACAGGCCAAGGTCTTGAAGAAGCGGTTAAAGAGCTTGAAGAGTTATATCATAAATCACTTGATTTAAAAGTACATGATAAAGAATTAAAATGTGCAAATCCAGAGCTTGAAGAAGCTTATAGAGTTCCAAGAATGTTAAAAATTGCTTTATGTGTTGCTTATGGTGCGCTTTTAAGAACAGAAAGTCGTGGGGCTCATTATAGAGAAGATTATCCAAAAAGAGATGATTTAAATTGGATGAAAAGAACAAATACTTACTGGGTAGAAGGTGAAAGTATGCCTAGAGTTGAGTATGAAGATCTTGACATTATGAAAATGGAAATTCCACCTGCATTTAGAGGTTATGGTGCTAAAGGAAATATCATTGAAAATCCATTAAGCGAAAAACGTCAAGCTGAAGTTGATGCGATCCGTGAAAAAATGGAAGCAGAAGGCAAAGGTAGATATGAAATTCAACATGCTCTAATGCCTTATGAATTACAAGCTAAATTTAAAGCACCAAATCAAAGAATAGGAGTTGATTATGAGTAGAAAATTAACAATAAGAGCATTTAAATATAATCCATTAAGTAAAATTTCTAAGCCTCATTTTGTTACTTATGAGCTTGAAGAAACTCCATTTATGACGATTTTTGTGTGCTTAACTCAAATCAGAGAAAAAATGGATGCAGATTTGAGTTTTGACTTTGTATGTAGAGCAGGGATTTGCGGAAGCTGTGCTATGATGATTAATGGTAAGCCAAAACTTGCTTGTAAAACATTGACAAAAGACTATCCAGATGGCGTTATAGAGCTTATGCCTTTACCTGCATTTAGACACATAAAAGACTTAAGTGTTAATACAGGTGAGTGGTTTGATGGTATGTGTAAACGCGTTGAAAGCTGGGTGCATAATGAAAAAGAAACAGATATTTCTAAACTTGAAGAACGTATTGAGCCAGAAGTTGCTGATGAGACTTTTGAACTTGATCGTTGTATAGAGTGTGGAATTTGTGTTGCTTCTTGTGCGACTAAATTAATGAGACCTGACTTTATCGCAGCTACTGGACTTTTAAGAACAGCTAGATATTTACAAGATCCACATGATCACAGAACCATAGAAGATTTTTATGAATTAGTGGGCGATGATGATGGTGTATTTGGATGTATGTCTTTACTTGCATGTGAAGATAATTGTCCAAAAGAACTACCTTTACAAAGTAAAATCGCTTATATGAGAAGACAGCTTGTCGCTCAAAGAAACAAATAATCCTAACCCCCAAGAAAAGGGGGTTATTAAAACCTTACTAAAACAAATTTGGCAAAATCATAGTGTTTATCTTGACACAAATACACTTTTTGATGAAAGTTTAATTGATACTCAAAAAGCAGCAATTCTTTTAAGTACTAATCTTGATAATTATGAAAGATTTAGCGCTTTGAATGAATTTAAAAATTTGATGAAAAGTTTAAATTTACGCTTAGATCTTTATGGTATTCAGTATGCACAGGTTTGTTTTATTAATGCTTTAAATTTAGGAATTTTAGATAAAAACGAGCTTTTAAAATCCCTGGAAAAACTTCAAAAAATCACTGATAATACTTTAATACATGCTTTTGTATCTAGGCAAAAAGTTATTCAAAAAGATTACAAGCAAGAAGTTAAAAACTCACATCAAACATTAGATCTCATTAACCAAAGCTTACAAGAGCTTTGCGAGAATAAAAAAGCTCAAAAACTCTTACAAGAAGCTTTGGTTAAATTTAGTAATATTGATTTTTCTATTGCGGTAACGGGTGTGGTAAATGCAGGTAAATCAAGTATGCTAAATGCACTTTTAAAAAAAGATTTTCTAGGTGTATCTAATGTGCCTGAAACTGCAAATTTGAGCGTTTTAAAATATGGCAAAGAACAAAAAGCTAAGATATATTTTTGGAGTGAAGAAGAATGGCAAGATATTTTAAAAAGCTCTAAAGATAATCAAGATATGCAAGAGCTTATAAAACAATTAGAGCAAAATTTTAATCTAAATGAGTATATTGAAAAAGAAAATAAAAATATAGAAATAAAAATTGAAGAATTAAAAAATTACACTAGTGCAAAAAACAAAATTTCAGCACTTATTAAAAAAATAGAGCTTTTTGCATCGCTTGATTTTTTAAAAGATAATGTTTGTATAGTTGATACTCCAGGACTTGATGATGTGATCATCCAAAGAGAGCTTTTAACAAAAGCTTATATAAGCAAAGCTGACTTTTTAATCCACCTTATGAATGCTTCTCAAAGTCTTAGTCAAAAAGATTGTGATTTTATTATAGAATGTTTGCTAACTTCAAGAGTAAGTAAGCTTTTGATTGTGCTTACTAAAGCTGACTTGCTTAGTCAAAAAGACTTGCAAGAAGTGATTAGTTATACTAAAAATAAGCTCAAAGAAAATTTAGCACAAAAGCAGCTTAGCCAAGAATTATTAGATAATGTAGATTTTGTGTGTATCTCTTCAAAACTAGCCAATGATTTTTATCAAAAAAAAGGTGGAAATTTAGAACAAAGCAATATTTTGACACTAGAAGAACTTATAGCTAAAAGCTTATATGATAAAAACAAAATTGCTCTAAGTGCTTATAAAAAAGAATTATTATTGCATTTAGAAAAAATAGAAGAAAAAATTAAATTTTCTAATAAAATGCTAAATTACGAAAGCTTTGAACTTGATAAGCAAAATCAAACTATTATCAATGATTTTAAAGCAAAAAAAGAAAAATTAATGCAAGTAAAAGCAGAGCTAAGTGCTATTTTTAACACAAAAGATGAAAATACTCAAGAAATTTTAACGCTTTTGCATTTGCTAGCTAAGAAATTAAAAGAAAAACTCATAGATGAGCTAAAATATAATCAAAATAATAAAATCAAAAACAATACTCAAAGACTAAATACTATCATCGATACGACTTTAAAAGATGGAATTTTTGATCTTTTAAGAGAGTTAAAACAGCAAAGTGAGTATAAAATTAATGAGCTTAAAAACACTCTAAGTGTGAAATATGATTTTTTAAAAGCTATTTTAGAGCAAAATTGTGATGATTTTAAAAGTAAGGTTGAAACAAAAATAGAAGGTATTTTTACTAATGATCTTTTTATGACATTAAAAGCAGAGCTTTTAAAAAATTTAGAATCTACGCAAGATATTTATAAACTAGAAAGCTCTTTAGAAAATCAAATTTTAGAAAAATTACAAACATTTAATATAGAAAAAATTGCCTTAGATTTAAAAAATAATCAAGAATTTTTTACTAATTTAGAGCTTAGTTTAAATTTATACGAAAAAGAACAAGAAGAGCAAATCAAAGACTTAAAAGACTTGATTTTACAAATAGAGCAAAACGAACAAAACTCCAAAGAGCTTTTAGAAAAAAATAATACAAAATTACAAAGTTTAAAGATTTTAAAAACGGAGCTTTTAAATGCAAAATGATTTGATTGATGATTTTTTAAAAGCTTATGAAAATGCTTATTGTAAAAGTTTTGATGATAGTTTTGAAGGAAAAATTTTAGCAATTAAAAATGCATTTTTAGAGCCAAGTTTGCATTTAAATGATGTGTTTTTAAAAGATCTTGAGATGATCATAGCTAGCTATAAAAGAGCCATTAATGTGGCCATTATAGGGCAATTTTCTAGCGGTAAATCCACGCTTTTAAATTTGATTTTACAAAAAGAATGCCTGCCAACAGGTGTGGTGCCAGTGACTTTTAAGCCTACTTTTTTACGCTATGCTAAGGAGTATTTTTTAAGAGTTGAATATGAAGATGGCAGTGATGAGATTGTTGATATAGATGAGCTTTCTAAATTTAGCGATCAAAGAAATGAGCTAAAAGAAACTAAAAGTTTGCACCTTTTTGCGCCTATTGAGCTTTTAAAAGATATCACGCTTATAGATACCCCAGGTTTAAATGCGAATACAACTGATACGCTAACTACTTTTAAAGAACTTTCTTTTATGCATAGTGCTATTTGGCTTAGTTTGATTGATAATGCAGGCAAAAAAAGTGAAGAAGATGCCATAAAAGCAAATGCCAAGCTTTTAGAGCGTGGTGGGATTTGCGTGCTAAATCAAAAAGATAAGTTAAGTCAAGATGAGTTAGAAAATGTTTTAAATTATGCACATTTAGTTTTTGATAAGTATTTTGAAAAAATCATCGCAATTTCATGCAAAGAAGCAAAATTTGATTTACAAAAGTCAAATTTACCTTTGCTTTATGAGTATTTAAAAGAACTTGATTATGAGCGCATTAAAAAAGATTTTGTTAAAGAAAAACTTAGTAATTTATGCGAACTTTTGTCAAATCAATATGATTTATTTCAAAATGCGCTAGAGCAATTAGAGCTTAAATTTAATACTATTTTGCAAACTTTCAAAGTAAGTAATCTAGAGCAAAAAATCAAAATTTTAAATCATAATTGTTTAGATAAATTAAAACTTGTTGGAGAAAAAATTTCTCAAGAAATTTTAAAATTTATCAAAGAAAAAGATAGTAGTTATTATAAAGAAGCTAAGGGTTTGTTTAAGAAAAATCTTTATGAAAAAGTTGCTTATAAAGCACCGTATCTTTCAAGTGATGATGCGTTTTTGGCTATGTTTTATAACTCTGAAGCAATGAATAAGGAATTTAAAAGATTAAAAAATGAAATCACTTTAGAATTTAGTCAAATCAAAGATGATTTTTCCTTATTTTTTACTCATTTAGAAGAGCAAATTTTGCTTTTTAAAGCTCAATTTTCAAATTTACAAAAAGAAAATGCCTTAGAAAGTGAAAAAGAATTTGCTAGCTTTAGAAGCTTTGCTAGTGCTAGCGAGGAGCTTTTTTTAAAAGATTTTAAGCAATTATTGTTTAAAAGCCAACTTGAACTTGATTTATTTTTAGAAAAGCTTAATCTAAAAGCTTTAGCAAATTATGAAAGTGCTACTAAACTTACTTTGGGATTTTTTAGCACTAAAATGAATGCGAGTAAAGAATTTTATGAGCTTGATAGCACTGAGTTTAGCTTGTATCATCCAAAAGCAAGTGAAGTACATCAAAGGGTATTAACCGAGCTTAATGTCTATGAATTTGAAGATTTGCTTTTAAATAAGCCTGTAGTTTTAAAAATTTATAAAAATTATATGCAAAGCTTTGTTGATTTTGCAGAAGCTAAAAGGCAGATTATTTTGAATTTAAAAAGTGAATTTGAGGCTAAAAAATCAATGATTTCTAGCATCAAATCTCAAATTTCTAAGCTTTAAAAATTTTTTCTAAGTGTGCTTTATAGTTTGTAAAATATTCTTGCACTTGAGGATTTTTGATTACATCATTTGCTATGAAAGTAGGTAAAGCACTCATTCCTAAGAACTCATGCGCTTTGTGAAAGTGCAAATACACTCCATCAACCCCAGCTCCATTAAAAAATTCATTCTTATCATCAAAAGCTTGCATTGGAGCATTCCAAGTTAGTGAAAGCATGTATTTTTTATTTTTTAAAAGCCCACCTGTGCCATAATTTTTAGTAGGTTCGTTATGACTTCTACCATCGTTTTTATAAAATACTCCATGTCCAGCTGTAAAAACATCATCAATGTATTTTTTCACTATCCAAGGTTCTCCCATCCACCAACCAGGCATTTGCCAAATCAAAACATCAGCATTTAGAATTTTTTCTACTTCATCGTTAGTGTTATAGCCTTGATCTATATGTGTTTGCTGGATTTGCAAACCAAGATCTTTTAAGGTTTTAAGTGCAAGCTCATGTAAGCTTGTGTTTAATCTTCCTTTAGAGTGTCCAAAGTCTTTTGCACCGTTTAATAGTAATATTTTTTGCATATTTATCCTTTTGCGTTTTTTGAAATTATAATTTAACTATAATTTTATTTCAATACTGAAATTTATGTAAGATACTATACTATAAGAAAGTGTAATTATATTTTTATACTTTTAAGGCAGAATGTATAGAATAAGTATTTTTACTTTTTAATCTTGAAGTTAGAATATGCTGAAATATATTATAAATTAAATCAATGTGAAGCATTTTGCTTCACATATTATTTTTCGCTACTGTCTTTTTCTTTTTTCTTTTTCCATAAATGAAGCGCAACTCCACATGCGCCACCAACAATAGCAGCAATGATAAGATTTGTGATGAAATCCATCGAAATCCTTTTTAATTTGTTTTCATTTTGATAAAAAATGATTTTGGATTATAATATAAAAAAGCATAATACTATATTAAAGGAAAGTATATGGAAGAAAAGTGCGATTTTACAGAATGTGGGTTTAACTATACCTTGTCTTTGATTTCAGGCAAATACAAGATGAGTGTTTTGTACTGTTTATTTCGCTATGAAGTAGTAAGATATAATGAACTTAAAAGATATCTTGGCAATATTTCTTTTAAGACTTTGACACATACTTTAAGAGAGCTTGAAAATGATGATTTAATCACGCGTAAAGAATACCCACAAATCCCTCCAAAAGTAGAATACCGCCTTGCTAAAAAAGGTCAAAGTTTAATTCCTATTTTACAAGCAATGTGTGATTGGGGTGAGGTAAACCAAAAGGAAGAAAAATGATAGAATTATTAGATGGTATAAATTTAGAAAAATACATGGGTACATGGTTAGAAATGGCTAGAAAACCTGCTTTTTTTCAAAAAACTTGCAAAAGTGCTAAGGCAGAATATGAGCTAGAGTATGAAGGCTCTACGCCTATAATTAAAGTTAAAAATATATGTACTAAAGAAAATGGAGAAATCTCTCAAGCAAATGGCAAAGCTAGGGTAAAATCACCAAGGGCTTTAGCGGTTAAATTTAGTATATTTATGAATGTTTTTAACAAACCAAATTATGAGATTATTTACATTGATACAAATTATCAAGTTTCTATCGTAGGTAGTCCTGATAAAAAATATTTATGGATTTTATCAAGAGAGATTTTAGCAAAAGAGCAAATAAACTCCTTGCTTGAAATAGCCAAGCAAAGAGGTTTTGACACTAGCGATGTGATTTTTGATGAGTATTAATTTTCTGCACTCATATCGATTACATAGCGGAATTTGGCTTTTCCTGAAGTGAGATTTTCATAAGCTTTGTCAATCTCGCTTGGTTTGATGAGTTCAATTTCAGGATAAATTCCATGTTCTAAAGAAAAATCAAGCATTTCTTGAGTTTCTTTAATACCCCCAATAAGCGAGCCATATACTTTTTTACCTGCTTTAAATACAAAATGAATGATGTTAATGCTAGGACTTACTTCATGTGGAGGTAATCCTACGATAGCCATCTCACCACCAAATTTTAACAAATCCATATAAGCTAGCGGATCATAAGGGGTTGGTATAGTAGAGATGATGAGGTCAAATCTTTCTTTTACCACGCTTTTGTCTGTACTAGTATAAAAATTACTCACACCCATAGCTAAAGCTTCTGCTTTTTTGTTTTCATTTCTTGCAAAAACACTTACTTTTGCACCCATTTTTACAGCATATTTAACTGCCATCATACCAAGTCCACCAAATCCTGCTATGGCTACGCTTGAGCCTTCTTTGATATTTGAAAATTTAAGTGGTGAGTAGGTAGTAATACCCGCACAAAGTAAAGGTGCTACTTTGTCAAGTGGAGCATTTTTGGGTACATTGATAGCAAATTTTTCACTTACTACGATGTTGTTTGAGTAGCCTCCATAGGTGTTTTCATTATCATGAAATACATCTTTGCAGTTATAAGTGTAGATGGTTTTACCATTTTCGCAAAATTGCTCTTGAGATTTTTTGCATGCTTCGCATTCTCCGCATGAGTTGACCATGCACCCAACCCCAGCAAAATCACCTACTTTAAATTTACTCACATTTTCACCCACTGCGATAACTTCTCCTGCTATCTCATGGCCAGGTACGCAAGGGTAGGTTGCCTCGCCCCATTCGCTTCTTGCGGTGTGTATGTCACTATGGCAAATTCCTGCATACTTGATAGCGATTAAGATGTCGTTTTTGCCTACTTTATGGCGTGTAAATTCAAAAGGTGTAAATTTAGAATCCTTGCTAAGCATAGCATAACCTTTACTTTTAACACGACCATTTTCTAAAAAGATTTTTGAGTCCATTTTCTCTCCTTTGTGGTTTTTGAAATTATATTAAAGCTAGGTTTTTATTGCAATAGGGAAAATAAAGTAAGATACTATACTCAAGGTGTGTAAGCTTGTTTTGTAAAAAAATATACAATTTAATTACCGAGTTTTTCTCGGTAATTGTGAATTTTTCAAAAATTAAAAATTTTTATCTAAAACATATTTTTTATCTATTATAAATGATTTTTCTGTAGATGTATTATCTTCTTTTTTACTTTGTATATAATAAACATCTTTTGCATCCGATAGAATGTGTATATTTTCTACTTTTATACCTTCTGTGTTTTCAATAAAGCTGATATTATTATCTATTAATTTATCTTTTAGAAATTTATTTTTGCTTAGTAACAATTCTGCGTCAAAATTACCTATTTTTAAATAGGAAACAATATTTTCATTTAAAGCAAAAAGAGAAAAAAACAAGATGATAGCATTGATAAGTATAAAAAATTTAAAATCATTAAAGTAAAATAAAAAGCTGAATAAACCTAAAATAAGAATACAAGTAGAGATTAAATAAATATCATTAATTTTTTGTGTTTTAATAATAATAAGGGCATAAATAAAAGCAATAACCATATACAATATAAATATTAGTATGATCTGCATTACGCAAATTTCTATCTTGTTTGATGAAATTATATATTTTCTCCCAAAAAACCATAGTATTATATTTGTAACAACTAATGTAATTAAAAATAAAAATAAAAATTTTATACTAGGGTCGTTTTGTGTAATAAAAAATATTATCAATGTGGCAATATAAATTATTATAGGAATTTCTATTGGTATTTTAAGAAAATGTCTATGTAACTCTCTTGAAAAAAAGAATACTACTATATAGAAAAAGCAAAAACAGCTTCCAAATACAATACCTGTTATTGCCAAAGCGATTATCTTTTGATTGTCTATAGAAGGAAAAGTTTTTGTTTGTATAAAATGTTGTGCTAGTATGAATATGACTATAAAAAATCCCACGATATTAATCAATGAAAATAAATCTTTTGAATTTTCTAAAACTAATTTTGAAGTATTGGTAAAATCTTGCGTATCTTTTCTTATTCTATAAGATTCTCTATATTTTATAAATTTGGATTCAGATTTAAAAATTAAATTATTTGATTTTAATTCAAAAATATTATTCATATACAAATTAAAATAAAAATAAATTTCATCTTCTAAATCATTGATTTCATGAGGGTTGTTTTTAAATTTTGTATATTCTAAATTATTAAAAAATAATATTTCTTTATTTATAAGTTCTTGTAATCTTCTATTTATTATCTTTATATTCTCATGGTTTAAAATTTCTTCTTCTTTTTTAAGTTCTTCAATTAATTCTTGACAATCTTGTAGCTTTTTTTCTTTTGTAGCTAGCAGGGTTTCAAAATTCATTAATAATCCTTATTTTATATTATCACAATTAGTATTAAGGCATTAAAACAATATCCACTAAATCATTTTCTTTTATATCATCATTTGCTATCATAAGTGCGGCTTTGTGGTTAAGGTTGTTGATGATGGCACTTGAGCCTTGTTTTTTACCTTTTAAATTGGCATAAATTTTTCCATCTTTAAATTCTACATTACAAGCTACAAATTCTAAATGCGGACTTTTTTTCTTATAATCAGTATTTGCAAATGCCTTAAATACATAGTCTTTTTCTTGTAAAAGCCAAGCATTTAAAAGTTCTCTTACGTATAAATTAAACATCACCATAGCCGAGTATGGAAAACCCGGCAGGGCAAAGATGAATTTATCTTCAAATTTGGCTATTTTGATGTGTTTGCCAGGCTTTACATCGACTTTGTCTATGATGATTTCATACTCTTTAACAGCTTGTTTTAAAAAGTCAAAATCCCCCATGGAAACTCCACCAGTGGTAACTAAAATATCACATGCATTAAGTGCTTGTTTTAAAACACTTGGAGTTTTTTGCATATCATCTTTTAAAAGTGGGAAAATTCTAGCTTCAGCACCAAGTTTTTTTGCCATATTAGCTATGGCTACATGGTTTGATGAGCGAATTTGTGCAGGGTGTTCTAAGCTTTCGCCTAAGTCTTTGATCTCACTTCCACTGCTTAGCACGCCTATGATAGGTTTAGCAAAAACACTAATGTGAAAGTGTCCAAGCTCGGCTAAAAGTGCTATCTCGCTATAGCCTAGTTTTGTGCCTTTAGTGAGTAAAATTTCACCTTTAGTGTAGCTCTCGCCAACCTTTCTTATAGCAAAGCCTTGTGGAACTTTTTCTTTGATGTAAACCACACCTTCTTTAACTTCTACTTTTTCCACAGGCACTAAGGTATCACAACCCTCACTCATTAAAGAACCTGTAAAGGTTTTAACGCATTCTTTATTTTGTATTTTAAAGCTTGGAAAAACTCCCGCAGGCACTTCGCCTATGATAGACAAAGGCTCATCTTGTTCGCTAAATTTGATCGCATAGCCATCCATAGAGGCTGTGGGAAATTGAGGGTTGTTAGTAGAAGCTTTGATGTCTATGGCTAAAATTCTATCTAAGCACTGTGTTAAGGCGATGTTTTCTATCTTTTCATATGTTTGTATGTGTGAATGAAGTATGTCTAAACTTTGGCTATAAGAAGTTAGCATTTTAGTCCTTAGTACTTAAAATTCCTGCTCCTTGAAGTTTCAAAGAGCGTTCTTTGGCATAAATTTTTTCGCCATTAATGATATCATATTTCCATATAGGTGCGCTTGCTTTAAAATCTTCTACAAAATCATTAATTAGCTTAAGTCCTAATTTTCTTTGCTTACTTAAAACCCCAGCAAAATAAGAACTCTCATGCACCTTAACTTCACCGATAGAGTGAGCAAACATCAAGCTTACATTTTCATTTGCAAGTTTTTGGCACCACTTTTCAAACCAAGTTTTTAATAAAGGCTCATATATATCAAAACTCAAAGCCTCAATCTCATCTTCAGCCCTCACTATACCGCAAAATGTGATCAAAGCTCCGCAGTTTTTATCTTTAGCATATTCATACCATCTAGCGTAAATGCTAGGAATTTCTAAGGCTCCTTGATGTAATTCAAACATAACTCATCCTCCACAAACCGGTGGTAATAAGCATATTTTATCCCCATCTTTTAAGGTAGTTTCATCATCAAAAACCATTTCATCATTTAAAGCAACCGCACAAAGCTCAAGCCATTCTTTTAAGCTTTCATCTTGCCCTAAAATCGCTTTTAATTCTTTAAGATTGCTTACGTTTAGTTCTAAGCTTTCTTTGTCAATTGGCCCTAGAAATTCGACTTTTACCATTTTTTACCTTTATTCTTTGATTTCTAAAATTCCCATCATTCCAAGATCTTCATGCTCTAAAATATGGCAGTGAAACATTCTAATACCGGTAAATTTTTGACTCATTCTAAGTCTTAATTCTTCCCCAGGTCTTACATTAATCGTATCTTGCAATGCTCTGAATTTTGCTTTTGTTATTTTACCCTTAAATTTAGAAGAAATGAGTTCAAATTGTGTTCCGTGTATATGGAAAGGATGATCCATATGTGATTTGTTTTTTACTACCCATTCTTCTACTTCATTTAATTTTGAGGTTAAATCCGTTCTATTCATATCAAATGTTTTACCATTGATTAAAAACATAGAGGCAAGGCTTTTTTTGATTTCTTCTTCACTTTTTTTACTAATACCATGTATTTGCATATGATCTTCACTCATAATCACTTCTTTAAAGTTTGTAGCTTCTTTTAAAGGTGGAAATTCGCGTAATTTCTCCGGTATGTTTTCTATAATTTTTTCTACCTTAAGATCAGCTAACATAAGAGTGTAAGGTTCTTCTTTAACAAGCATTTTATCGCGGTCATAATAAGTACTCTCAAGTTTGAAATCACCTTTATTTGCTTTGATTAATACTTCTACTCTTGAGGCAGGACTTAAAAATAACTCATCTAATTCAACACCTTTTTCTATAAGCCCTCCATCAGTTCCTACTAAAATAAATTTAGCGCCTTTAATGCGTAAATTTAAATATCTTGCCGCACAAAAATTATAAATACGAATTCTTTGAGCTTTGTCAAGCGTTATTTTTGGCTTTAATTGTCCATTGATAAGAACTAAATTTCCTTCTCTACCATTTAGCCAATCAAATAAATTATTATCAGGAATTTGTGCATTTTCATCTAAACGCAAATCACTAATCACCCAATCTTGTTCTTGTAAATGCGACAATGCATCTTTTTTAGCTTTTACTACAAATACCCCTGCTAAGCCTTTATAAACTTGCTTTGCTGTGGTGTAGTGTGGATGTGGATGATACCAGTAAGTTCCTGCTGAATTTTCTCCAAGTTTAAAGCGATAAATTCTTTCTCTACCAGGCATGATAGGATCATGTGGATTGCCATCTTGCTCAGGTGGTATGTCAAGTCCATGCCAGTGGATTGTAGTTGGCTCTTTTAAACTATTTTTTACTAAAATTTCTACAGTGTCACCTTCATAAACTTCTATTTTAGGTCCAGGTATAGAGCCATTGTAAGTAAAACATTTTGTTTTTTTACCTTTAACAAGTTCTATTTGACTTTCTTTGATTTCTATACTTGATCTAAAGAAATTTTTCTTTGTACTTGTGTTTTTTAGAAGTTTTAAATTTGCTAATGTTTGTCCGCTAGGAAAGTTTTTTTCATCGAGTAGTTTAATGTTTGGATTTTCTAGTTTTATAAAAGAAGTATCGATTTCTTTTACTTCTTTTTGTGTATGTTTTGAGTGCATATTGTGATGAGAATGATCTCCCATTGCATAAGCACTGCTAATACTTGCTAAACCTAAAGCATTAAATTTTAAAAATAACCTTCTGTCCATTAAATTTTTACTCCTAAATTAATTTTGATTTGGATTTTGATTATAACTATTATTTGATTAATGATTGTAAATTATAAAAACAAGATATAATTTTAATATGATTTGTTATACAAGTGGTTTTAAATCAAAAATTAAGGATAAATAATGCTAATTAAAAATCATCTAGATAAAGACTTTCAAACCCCTGCTTATATTTTAGAAGAAGATAAACTTAGAAAAAATTGTGAACTTTTGGCTAAAGTAAGTGAGCAAAGTGGAGCAAAAGTTTTGCTTGCGTTAAAGGGTTTTGCTTTTTCAGGTGCTATGGATATAGTGGGTGAGTATCTATCAGGCTGTACTTGTAGTGGGCTTTGGGAAGCTAAATTTGCAAAAGAATATATGGATAAAGAAATTCATACTTTTTCACCTGCTTTTAAAGAGGATGAAATAGATGAAATCATAGATCTTTCACATCATATAGTATTTAATTCTTTTAATCAGTTTAAAAAATTTAAAGACAAAGCAAGCCACAAGTCTCTTGGTTTGCGTTGTAATCCAGAGCTTTCAGTGGCTCCAAAAGAACTTTATAATCCTTGTGGTAGATTTTCAAGATTAGGAATTCGTGCGATTGATTTTGAAAATGAAGATTTAAGTGCCTTAAGTGGGCTTCATTTTCATGCTTTATGTGAAGAAAGTGCGCATTCTTTAGAGCTTGTGTTAAATGCTTTTGAAGCAAAATTTTCAAAATTTATTAAAAATATGAAATGGGTTAATTTTGGCGGGGGTCATCACATTACAAAAGAAGGCTATGACACGCAAAAACTAATTGATCTTTGTAAAAAATTTAGCGATAAATATGGAGTGCAAGTGTATCTTGAGCCAGGTGAGGCTGTGGGTTGGCAGTGTGGAACTTTAGTTGCAAGTGTGATAGACATAGTAGAAAATGAGAAAAAAATAGCTATTTTAGATACTTCAAGCGAAGCTCATATGCCAGATACTATCATCATGCCTTATACAAGCGAGGTTTTAAATGCTAGAATTTTATCAAGTCGTGACGGGGAAAAATATAGCGAGTTAAAAGAAAATGAATTTGCTTATTTACTTGGTGGCAATACTTGCCTAGCAGGGGATATCATGGGTGAGTATGCTTTTAATCAAGAGTTAAAAATAGGACAAAAAATAGTATTTTTAGATCAAATTCATTATTCTATAGTTAAAAACACCACTTTTAATGGAGTAAGACTTCCAAATTTAATGTTCTTAGATAAGAATGAAAATTTATCTATGATAAGAGAGTTTTGTTATGAAAATTATTCAAAAAGAAACTAAAAATTGAGTTTTTTTGTAGTTTTTTGCAAATTTATGTTTTTTAAATAAAACTTTTTTTAAAATAAAAATGGAAACTGAAAATTAACAAAACTACAATGCTAAGCTTTAGCTAGCGTGTAATGTTTAGGAGTAATTTATGCATAGGGTTATACTAGCTCTTTTAGCCTGTTTTAACTTTCTATTTGCTCAAGAAAATTTTGAAGTTAAAAATACTCAAATTTGGGATGCGCAAAGAGTGATGAATATAGAAAGTTATCAAAATTTTGGTGCTTTGTGGACTAAACTACAAGGTGAGTATATTGCAAGTGCTGTTTTGATTATACTTATAGTGGTTATTTCAGCTTTTGCATTGCACTATATGGTCATAGGTCCAAAGAAATTTTCTCATGATGGTAAGAAAATTTATGCCTTTTCAGTATTTGAAAGATTGTTTCATTTTGTAGCGGCAATTTCTTGGATTATCCTTGTGCCAACCGGACTTATTATGATTTTTGGATCATATTTTGGTGGTGGATTCTTTGTAAGAATGTGTAAAAACTTACATGGTATTGCTACTATTTTATTTATCATTTCTATCATTCCTATGCTTTTGTGTTGGATTAAAAGAATGCTTCCTGCAAGTTATGATTTAAGATGGATGATGATAGTAGGTGGATATTTAAGCAAAGAGAAAAAACCTGTTCCTGCGGGTAAGTTTAATTTTGGTCAAAAATCTTGGTATTATATAGCTGTTTTTGGTGGATTTTTGATGATAATCACCGGTGCGTTTATGTTTTTCCTTGATTTTAATTCTACTTCTTTACAGTCTATTTTTGGAATTTCTCATATAGATATTTTAAGAGCTTCAGCTATCATCCATAATATTTTGGGTATTTTATGTGCAGTATTTTTTGCTATTCATATTTATATGGCTGTATTTGCTATTAAAGGAAGTATCCACTCTATGATTAGTGGTTACAAAGAAGAAGAGGAAGTTTATATTTTACACTCTTATTGGTATAAAGAATTAAGCGATAAAAAACAAATCAACCCATCATTTACTTACGATTCTAAAACAAAATTTTAAAATCTCACTTGATTTTTTTAAATTTTCCTTGTTATAATCAAATAAAAATAACAAGGAAAATTAATGATACAAGATATTGATCTTTCGCGCAAATATTTTTATGAATTTTTTTCTAAAGCTTTTAATTTTATCGATGAAAATGAATTTAAAATTTGGCATGAACAAGTTTTAGTTTTAGCTCAAAGCCCTTTAGATGATAGTTTAAAGTCTGATTTTGAAAAACTTAGTGTATGTGATTTTGCAAGTTTTAAAGAAGAACAAAATGCGGTGTTTTTTGATTTTTCTTATGTGAATGTACCTATTAGTGCTTCTTTTTACGATGAGGGTAGAGATGATGGTAAAATGAAGCTTCAAGCTTGTGAAATCATTAGAAAAACCAAATTTAGAAAAAAAGAAGATTGCAGACAAAGTGAAGATGAATTTGGCTTTTTATTTGCTTTTATGGCAAGTATTATTGAGCATGATTTAAAAGTTGCACAGCAATTATTTCGTTTTGTGATAAACCCTGTGATAGATGAGTTTATAGAAAAATTACAAATCCACAAAAATTCAAATTTTTACATTGCTATTGCTAATATTATGAAAGTCTTTTTTGCAAACGAAAGGGCTTATTTAGAAGTACAAGCGCCTGTAAAAAAAGAAGGTAAAAGTATAGCAGATGAAGCTTTACAAAGACTTCCTTATGAACCAAGACTTCCTACCAAATTTAGTAAAACAAATATAGAAGAACTTAGCAAATTATAAAAATTAATATGTATTTTGTTACCAAAATACATATTATCAAAATCATCTTTTTATGAAAATAGAAATTAAATAAAATCTTAAGTGAAAATATGCAAAATTCATTTTGTGTAAGTGCGTAAATACTTTGAAAATAAGTATTTATAGTTATTCTTTACTTTTATTTCAAAGGAGAGAACATGGAGGCCAATCAAAGAAGGGATTTTTTAAAAAAATCTTTGAAAATTGGTGCTTTAGGGGTGGTAGCTGGAGCAAGTGTAAATGCTTTAGCTAAAGATGATTACCAAGAGCAAAATACCGTAGTTTTGGGAAAAAGCACTAAAAAAGAAGTGCTTTATAAAAAAACTATGCATTGGGAAAAATATTACAAAATAGCTTACTAATTAAGAAAGGAAGAAGATGGCATTAGCAAGAAGAAATTTTCTTAAGCTTGCTGGTATTGCTGGTCTTGGAAGTGCGGCTTTTGGTAGTGAAAACAAAGCTATTAGAGCTGCAAGCGAACAAGAAGTAGCAAATCCTTATCCAGATTCTAAGATTGTTAGAACAATCTGTAGTATCTGTAGTGCAGGCTGTGGAATTAAAGCAGAAGTACAAGATGGAGTTTGGGTGCGTCAAGAAAACGCTATAGAACATCCTATTTCTCAAGGATCACACTGCTGTAAAGGGATAGATCAAATCGATCTTACTAAATCAAAACAGCGTATTAAATATCCTATGAAAAAAGAAAATGGCAAATGGGTACGTTTAACTTGGGAACAAGCTATCAACGAAATTGGCGATAAAATGCTTGAAATCCGTAAAGAAAATGGACCTGATAGCGTTATGTTTTTAGGTTCGGCTAAATTTAATAACCAACAAGCTTATTATTTTAGAAAATTTGCAGCATTTTGGGGTACTAATAATATAGACCACGTTGCTAGAATTTGACACAGCGCAACAGTCGCCGGTGTGGCGAATACATGGGGTTATGGCGCTATGACAAATCATTTTGGTGATGTGACTAAACATTCAAAAATGATGATTATTTTTGGTGCAAATACTGCTGTGGCTAATCCTATTGGATTTAAACACTTATTGCAAGCAAAAGATCGTAATAATGCTAAATTAGTAGTTGTAGATCCTGTATTTACAAAAACTGCAGTGCATGCTGATGAATACGTAAGAATTCGTCCAGGTACAGATATAGCTTTAGTTTATGGTATGCTTCATTTGATCTTCAAAAACGGTTGGGAAGATAAAGAATTAATCAAAACTAGAACTTATGGGGTTGAAGAAATAAAAGCAGAGGCTGCTAAATGGACTCCTGAAGTTGTAGAAGATGTAACAGGTGTTCCAGCTGCTCAACTTGAAAAAATCACAAGAATGTTAGCTACAATCAAACCTGCTACGCTATTTTGGGCTTTAGGTATTACACAACACTCAGTAGGTAGCTCTAATACAAGAATCCTAGCTATCTTGCAACTCGTTCTTGGTAATATAGGCAAACCAGGCGCAGGAACAAACATCATTAGAGGTCATGATAATGTTCAAGGTGCTACTGATATGGGTTGTTTGGCTGATACTTTACCAGCTTATTATGGACTTGATGATAATGCTTGGAATCATTTTTCTAATGTATGGAATGTTGAGAGAGAGTATTTAAATTCAAGATTTTATTCTAAAGAATGGATGCATGAAAAAGGCTTTTCACTAGCAAAATGGTGGCAAGGCGTTTTACATGAAGAAAAAACTTATTCAAACTCACCTATCCGTGTACTTTGGGTGCAAGGAACGGGTATTACTTCTATGGCACATACGGTAAAAATTCAAGAAGCACTTAAAAAACTTGATATGATCGTAATTGCTGAGCCTTTTGTAAATGAAGTAGCAGTTTTAGCAGATCGTCCAGATGGTATTTATATTATTCCTGCTTCAACCCAATTTGAAACAGAAGGTTATGTAACAGCGACTAACCGTGCTATGCAATGGCGTTCTCAAGTAGTAAAACCAATTTATGAAAGTAAAGAAGACCAAGAGATTATGTTTGCTTTTGCTAAAAAATTTGGTTTTTATAAAGAATACACTCGTGGCATGAAAATGGAATTAAAAGACCATAAACTTGTACAAACAAGAGATGATAATGATGATAATTTCATATGGCCTGATGATGCCACAAGAGAAATGAGCAATGGTCTTTTAAGTATAGGTTTAAGAGGTATTTCAGCTGAACGTCTAAGAAAACACCAGCAAAATTGGGAACATTTTGATCCTGATACTCAAAGAGGTATTGGTGGTGAAGTTAAAGGTGAATATTATGGCTTACCTTGGCCTTGTTGGGATAAACAACACCCAGGCACTTCTATCATGTGGAACACAGATATTCCTTATGAAGAAGGTGGTATGGGCTTTAGAAATCGCTTTGGTTTAGAGCATGATGGGCATTCTCAATTAGCAGATGAAACTTTTACTCCAAAAGGATGTAAAGTTAAAGGTGGCTACCCACAAATTACTAAAGAAAATATCGAAAAAGTATTTAATATCAAACTAAGCGATAAAGAAAAAGAATTAATGGGTGCTAGCTGGAGCACAGATATTTCAGGTATTATCTTAGAAAAATGTAGAGAAAAAAGTGCTTGTTGTTTAGGTAATGCAAGAGCTAGAATGAAAGTTTGGGAATTTGCTGATCCTATTCCACTACATAGAGAGCCTATTCACTCGCCTCGTTGGGATTTGGTTAAAAAATATCCTACTTGGGGTGATCAAGAGAAAAACTTTAGGGTTGAGAGTAAATTTATTAGCGAGCAACAAAAAACAGATTGGAGTAAAGAGTTTCCAACTATTATTTCAAGTATGCGCTTAGTAAATTTAAGCGGTGCGGGTATGCTTGAGAGAACTAGTAAATATCTTGCTGCAATCACACCTGAAATGTTTGCTAATGTGCACCCTGAACTTGCTTTAAAATATGGTATAAATGATGGTGATATGATGTGGATTCATTCACCACAAGGCACTAAGATTAAAGTAAAATGTGTGCATAATCATTCAGTTACACCAGATAGAATTTGCTTGCCTTATAATTTTGCAGGTATTATGCAAGGTGTGGATTTAAGTTATAATTATCCTGAAGGTACTAAACCTTATACTATAGGGGAAAGTTCTAACACGGTTACTAACTATGGTTTTGATATAAATACGCAAATTTCTGAGTTTAATGCAGGACTTTGCAGACTTGAAAAGGCTTAAGGGGTAAGTTATGGCTAGAATGAAATTTTATGTAGATAACAATCGCTGTATTTCTTGCTTTGCTTGTCAAGTAGCTTGTTCAAGTGCGCATGAAGTGCCAGTAGGAATTAATAGAAGAAAAGTAATCACTTTAAATGAAGGTATAGAAGGCAAAGAGTTTTCAACAACTCTTGCTTGCCAACACTGTACAGATGCTCCATGTGAGCAAGTTTGTCCTGTAAAATGCTTTTATATTAGAGCTGATGGTATTGTTTTACATGATAAAAAAACTTGTATAGGTTGTGGGTATTGTCTTTATGCATGTCCTTTTGGCGCTCCACAATTTCCAAGAGATGGTGCTTTTGGTATTAAGGGTGAAATGGACAAATGTACTATGTGTGCAGGTGGTCCTGAGCCTACTAACTCTCATGAAGAAAGAGAGCTTTATGGACAAAATCGTATCGCAGAAGGTAAAGTGCCTATGTGTGCTGCGGTTTGTTCTACAAATGCACTTTTGGTTGGCGATGCAGCTGAAGTTAGTGCAATGTATAGAAAAAGAGTTTTACTCAAGGGTCAAAATTTAGGACTTGATGTAAAATAATTCAAAGGGTGTTTACAAGCACCCTTTTTTACTACTTATAATCCAAGGTTAATTCATGGAAGAGCTAATTTTACAAATTCAAAAAAATCTTGATGAAAATAATAAACTTACTTGTAAAAAAGCACTAGAACTTTTAAAACAATATTCTAAAGAAGATTTTCAAACTGCTATAAAAGAATTAGGCGTAAAAATTTCAGATTGTGAGCTAGGTCAATTTGGCAAGTTAAACAAAAATATAGCAAAAAGTGAAATTTTAGAAAAATTAGAAACAAAATTAGATTCTAAGCGTCGTATATCATGTAAAGATACTTTAGAATGTACTAAAGACTTTAATATGGCTGATATTAGAGCCACACTTAAAACTTATAAAATTGATGTTAAATACTGTGAACTTGGTTGTTTTGAAGAAAAAAAAGGTAAAAAATTTCATATAAAAAGTAAAATTTGGATAGAAAATTCTGATGGAGAATTGCTTTTTGGTAAAGGTAAAACAGATATTTTAGAATTAGTAGGAGAATGTGGAAGTATTTCTCAAGCAGCTAAACAATTAGGGATTAATTATAAAAAAGCATGGCTTTATATACAAGATTTGGAAAAAAATATGAAAGAAGAACTGCTCATTGCCAAAAAAGGAAGAGGAAGTGAAGCTGGTAGCAAACTTACTCCAAGAGCTTATGAATTAATTCAAAATTTTAAAATTTTACAACAAGATGTAGAAGAATATACCAATAAACGCTTTAAAGAATTATTTTTTAAGAAAAATCAAGAAAAAAACAAAACTTAATTTGAATACAAGTTATAACAATATATCATTAAATAAAAAAGGTAAAAAATGAAAATTGATTGTAGAGATTTAGCTTGTCCACGTCCTGTGATAGAAACAAAAAAAGCCTTAGAAGAGTTAAAAGAAAATGAAAATTTAGAAATTCTTTTAAATTCTCAAGCTTCTAAAGAAAATGTAATGAGATTTTTAAAATCTTTAAATTTGGAATTTAGCGTTAAAGATTTAGATGATGAGAGTATTATTAGCATTGTAAAAGATGGCAATATAGCTCAAACTCAAGAAAAAAATTTACAAGAATACAATGTGTTATTTTTAAAAAGCGATAGAGTGGGCGAGGGAGAACTTGGAAAAAATTTAATGCTAGGTTTTTTAAAAACTCTAAAAGATTTACCTAATAAACCTGTAAAAATCCTTTGTGTTAATGATAGTGTTTTGATGAATACTGATTGTTCTCATATTGCTTTTGAAGCTATGAAAGAACTTGAAAATTTAGGAGTTGAAATTTATAGTTGCGGGGCATGTTTGGAATTTTTTGGCAAAAGCAAAGAACTTAAAATAGGCAAAATAGGTAATGCTTATGAAATTTTAAATGAACTTTTTGGAAAGGCAAAGATTATTTCTTTATGATATATAAAGATCAAAAACTAACCCAATATGTAAAAGCTGCGGGTTGAGCTGCCAAATTAGACTCGGTGGGTCTTGACAAAATTCTTGGCATTTTAAAACCGCATGAAAACATTTTAAGTGGTATTAATAATAATGAAGATGCGAGTGTTTATAAGCTAAATGAAGATTTAGCTTTGGTGCAAACTCTTGATTTTGTTACACCCGTGGTTGATAGTGCGTATCATTTTGGCGCTATAGCTGCTGCAAATGCTTTAAGTGATGTATTTGCTATGGGTGCTGAGGCGATTAATGCTTTAAATATTGTAGGTTTTGATACTTGTCATTTTAATAATGAAATTTTACTTGAAGTGTTAGAAGGTGCTAGAGTTAAAGTTGAAGAAGCTGGCGCTGTGCTAGTAGGTGGGCATACTATAGAAAATGATGAATTTATTTTTGGGCTTAGTGTAACAGGCGTAGTTCATCCTAAGAAATTTATAGCTAATAATAGCGCAAAAGATGGTGATGTGATTTTACTTACTAAGCCTATAGGCAGTGGTATTATTAGTACTGCTATCAAGGCTGGTTTGCTAGAAAAAGCAAAGATTTTAAAAGCGGTAGAGCAAATGAGTTTTTTAAATTTATATGCAAGTCGTATTTTGAGGGAATTTAAAAGTCTTAGTGCTTTAAGTGATGTGACAGGTTTTGGTCTTTTAGGACATTTAAAAGAAATGTTAAATAAAGAGATTATGATAGAAGTGTATAAAAATGAAATTCCTTTAATGGATGGAGTTTTGTCAATGGCTAATATGGGGATAATCCCCGCGGGAGCTTATAAAAATAAAGATAGCCTAAAAATTTGGGTTGAAAATTTAAATGAAAAAGATGGGGATATAGTGTATTTTGATCCTCAAACTTCAGGTGGACTTTTAGCTAGTATGAGTGAAAATGAAGCAAGTGAAGCTTTAAAAATACTTAAAGAATATAATATTGAAGCAAAGATTATCGCTAGATGTGTAAAAAATACTCATAATTATTTATTATTACGCTAATATTTTATTTACAATTAAAAATATATGTTTATATTTGTTACTTTTTTACATAAAAAAATAAATTACAAATAAATATATGTTGATTTTCGTTGCAATTTTTGTATCATAAATACATATTAACTATTAAAGTGGAGGAAAAAATGATACAAAAAGCTTTGCAATTAGCTGAAGAATTACAAAGAAAGATAGAAAGTAATATTTCTCAAAGTGAAAAAGAATTTCATGCCAAAATGCAAAAACTTTTAAACAATCCTAAAAATAAAGTAATGTTAATTGAGCTTTTAGATCGCTCTTTTAGATGTAAAGATAAAAGCGCTAGTTTTGAGCTAATAGAACATACTTTAAATAAATATGGTATAGCAGATTTTTTTAGTGCTTTTGAAAAATTTTTACTTTTTTCATTTTTAAATTTTGGAAAATTTGCACCAACTCTTAGTGTGCCATTTTTCATTAAGCATTTAAGAGAAGATACTAAAGCTATGGTTTTAGATGCAAATCCTAGTGTTTTAGAGCCTCATATGCGTAAAAGAAAAGATGAAGATAAAATCACCTTAAATGTAAATTTAATTGGTGAAGAGGTTTTGGGTGAGACTGAGAGTGCTTATAGAATGAAAAAATACGAAGAAGCATTAAAAACAAGCTATATTACTTATATTTCTATTAAAATTACTACCATTTTTTCCCAAATCAATATTATTGATTTTGAATACTCTAAAGATGAGGTGGTAAAAAGATTGGATAAATTATATGCTCTTGCTTTAGAGGAAGAAAAAAAGCAAGGTGTGTCTAAATTTATCAATCTTGACATGGAAGAATTTAGAGATTTAGAATTAACTGTTGAAGCTTTTATGGAGAGTGTTGCAAAATATGATATTAAAGCAGGTATTGTTTTGCAAGCTTATTTACCTGATTCTTATGAGTATTTGAAAAAACTTTTTGCTTTTTCAAAAGAAAGAGTTTTAAAAGGTATGAAGCCTATAAAAATTCGCTTTGTTAAAGGAGCGAATATGGAAAGTGAAGAAACTATAGCTTCACAAAGAGGTTGGGCTCTGCCTACTTTTTATAAAAAAATTGACACTGATAGTAACTATAAAAAAATGCTTGATTTTGTCTTAGAGGGAGATAATTATAAATATATTAATGTAGGTATTGCAAGCCATAATTTGTTTGAAATTGCTTATGCTTATACTAGGATTTCACAAGCAGGAGCTTTATCATCTTTTACTTTTGAAATGCTTGAAGGTATGAGTTTGCAATGCTCTTATGAGCTTTCTAAAATGCATGATCTTATACTTTATGCACCAGTTTGCGATGAAGCACATTTTAACAATGCTATTGCATACTTAGTAAGAAGACTTGATGAAAATACTAGTGAAGATAATTTCATGAGATATTTTTTCAATCTTAAAATTAATGATAAAAATTGGCAGACGCAAAAAGAATTGTTTATAAAATCTTTAGAAGGTGTTGCTAGCTTGGATAATTCTACTCATAGAACTCAAGATAGAAACAATGAAACAAAGGCTATTAGTTCTTATGAGAGTAAAGAATTTAAAAACGAACCTGACACAGATTTTATCTTAAAAGCAAATAGAGAGTGGGCTAAAAATATAAGAACTAAATATGAAAATTTAGAAAATTATGATGTCTATCCGGTTGCAAAAGAGGAAATTAAAAACGAAAATTTACAAGTAGTAGAAGTTAAAGATAAAATCAAAAATCGCACTATAGGTAAAGCACATTTAGCAGGCCAAGCAGAGATTAAATACGCTTTAGATGTAGCTAAGAGCTCAAATTTTAGTGATTTAAGTCACGATGAAATTTATAAAATTTTAGCAAAAACTGCTCAACTTGTTAGAGATCGTAGAGGAGATTTAATAGGTATAGCAGCTTTAGAAGTAGGAAAAACTTTCTTAGAAATTGATCCTGAAGTTAGTGAGGCTATAGACTTTTTAGAATTTTACCCACATTCTTTGGAAAAACTAAAAGAGCAAAACCCTAATACTACTTTTAAAGCAAAAGGTATAGGTGTGGTGATTGCGCCATGGAATTTTCCAGTGGGTATTTCAGTAGGAACTATAGCAGCACCTTTGGCTGCAGGAAATAGAGTGATATACAAACCTTCATCTTTATCGATGTTAACAGGTTATATGCTTTGTAAATGTTTTTGGGATGCAGGAATTCCTAAAGATGCTTTGATTTTCTTACCTGCTAAAGGTAGTGATATATCAAAATACTTACTTGTTGATCAAAGTGTGAAATTTTCAGTATTAACCGGTGGGGAAGAAACTGCTTATGCAATGCTCAAAGCTAATCCAACCTTGCTTTTAAGTGCTGAAACAGGCGGTAAAAACGCAACTATTGTTTCTAAATTTGCTGATCGTGATAGTGCGATTAAAAATATCATTCATTCAGCTTTTTCAAATTCAGGTCAAAAATGCTCTGCTACTTCTTTACTAGTTTTAGAAGAAGAAGTTTATAATGATGAAGAGTTTAAAAAGACTTTGGTAGATGCTGCTAGTTCTATGGCGGTTGGAAATCCATTTGTGTTTAAAAATAAACTTGGAGCTTTAGCAGATAAACCAGATGTGAAATTACAAAAAGCTTTAGATGAGCTAGCTCCGTATGAAAGTTGGGCTTTAAAACCTAAATTTGTAGATGATAATCCTTATCTTTTAACTCCAGGGATTAAGTATGGTACTAAAAAAGGTGATTTTACGCACATGAATGAGCTTTTTGCACCAATCTTAACTGTAATGAAAGCAAAAGATTTAAAAGAAGCTATTGATATAGTAAATTCAACAGGCTATGGACTTACAGCAGGATTTGAAAGTTTAGATGAGAGAGAATGGGAGTATTTTCACACTCACATAGAGGCAGGAAATATTTATATTAATAAACCAACAACAGGAGCTATAGTTCTTAGACAGCCTTTTGGTGGTATTAAAAAATCAGCCATTGGTTTTGGTAGAAAGGTTGGAATTTATAATTACATTACCCAATTTTTAGATATAGAGCAAAGTCAAGCTGATCAAAATGTCTTAGACAATGAATTAGTATCAAATTTAAATGCTTTAAGCTTAGATTTAAATGAAAAAGATAAAGCCGATTTTGAAGTCATTAAAGCTATGGCAAGAAGCTATGCTTACCATGCAAAACATGAATTTGCAAGTGCGAAAGATTATGTCAATATAAGAGGCGAGGATAATCTTTTCTCTTATACAAAGGTTAAAAATATCGCTTATAGAGTGCATAAAGATGATAGTTTAAAAGATATTTTAGGAGTTATTTTAGCAGCTAGTGTATTAAATATTGATCTTGTTTTAAGTTATGATGAGCATGAAAAAATAGATCTTGTGCAAAAGATTAATCAAAAAATTAGTTCAAAAACTTTATTCCTTAAAGAAAGTAAAGAAAATTTCATTAGCAAAATAGCTGATTATGAGAGAATTCGTTATTTTGCCCCATTAGATGTTAATGATGAAATTTTCATAAAAGCAGCAAGTTGTGCAAAAATCATCGCTAATGCTAAGCCTTTAATAAATGGGCGTTTTGAGTTGCTTTTATATCACAATGAGAAAGCTTTAAGTATATCTTTCCATCGTTATGGAAATCTAGGCATTCGTGCTTTAAAATAATATAAAGGAGATAAAATGGAGGTTGTTCAAATTAATACTCAAATTGCGATAATGTTTGTCGCATATTCAGCGCTAATGCTTTTTATCGGATTTTATTTTTATAAACAAAATAAAAATTCAGAGGACTATTTTTTAGGTGGTCGTTCTATGGGACCAGTGGTTTCAGCACTTAGTGCTGGAGCTTCTGATATGAGCGGTTGGCTTTTAATGGGTTTACCAGGAGCTTTATATGTAAGTGGTTTGGCTGAAAGTTATATTGCAATAGGTCTTAGTATAGGAGCGTTTTTAAACTGGGCTTTTGTAGCAAAAAGACTTAGAATTTATACTAGTGTGATTGCAAATTCTATTACAATTCCAGATTATTTTGAAACAAGGTTTGATGATGATAAGCATATATTAAGAGTGGTTTGTGCTATTGTTATTTTAATTTTCTTTACTTTTTATGTTTCATCGGGGCTTGTAGGTGGAGCAAAACTTTTTGAAGCAACTTTTGGAATTCAATATGATTATGCTTTAACTACAGGAACTGTTATTATAGTTGCTTATACATTTTTAGGTGGATATAAGGCAGTTTGTTGGACGGATTTGATTCAAGGTTTATTAATGATGAGTGCTTTGATTGTTGTGCCTATAGTGATGATTTATCATTTAGGTGGCTTTAGTGAAGCTGTTAATATAGTCAAAGAAATTAAGCCAAATACTTTTTCTATGGGAGAAGGATTAAGCTTTTTAGGTATAGTTTCAGCGCTTTCATGGGGACTTGGATATTTTGGTCAGCCACATATTTTGGTGCGTTTTATGTCTATAAGATCAACTAAAGATATTCCAACTGCTACTTTTGTAGGAATTTCTTGGATGGTTATATCTTTAATAGGTGCTTGTTTGATAGGTATTTTAGGTATAGCTTATGTGAGTAAATTTGAGCTTAGTTTGCAAGACCCTGAAAAGATTTTCATAGTGATGTCACAATTACTTTTTAATCCTTGGATAGCAGGTATTTTACTTAGTGCTATTTTAGCAGCTATTATGAGTACAGCAAGTTCGCAATTACTTGTTTCAAGTTCAACTATAGCAGAAGATTTTTATAAAAGAATTTTTAATAAAGAAGCATCTAATAAAACAGTGATGACTTTGGGTAGATTTGGTGTTTTAGCAGTAGCTGTGATAGCTTTTATCATTTCTACTGATAAAAACTCAAGTGTATTAAGTATAGTAGCTTATGCTTGGGCGGGATTTGGAGCAAGTTTTGGTTCTGTAATGCTCTTTTCGTTATTTTGGTCAAAAATGACAAGATACGCTGCTATTGCAGGTATGATTACCGGTGCAGTTGTGGTTGTAGCATATAAAAATTTCTTAGCCGAGTGGCTTAATTTTCCTATATATGAAATTATTCCAGGATTTTTAGCTGCTTCTGTTGTGATTGTTTTAGTAAGCTTGGTTACAAAAGTGCGCCCAGGAACTAAAGCAGCTTATGAAACAATGTTAAAACATCTATAAAATCCTTAAATTTCCCTACTTTTTTGTAGGGATAATTGTGTATAATTTTTAAATTATATTTTTTAGGTTTTTTTATGAATGATTTAATTACACAAAATGACAATACTACTATTGTTACAGAATACAAATTTACACCAAAAGAGCTAAAAGCTTATCAAAATGAAGAAGATTTAGAAAAATTTCTTATTAAAGAATTAGAGCTTCAAGGCTATGAAAAATTAGAGCTAAATAATATTTTAGAACTTGAAAATAATTTCAAATTACAACTTGAAAGATTAAATAATATCATTTTCTCACAAGAAGAATGGCAAAAATTTTATAAAGAAAATATTGCAAATAAAAAACTAAATTTTGAAGACAAAACCAAGATGCTTCAAAATGATAGTTTTACTCTCACACTTGAAAAAGATGATGGAAGTAAGAAAAATATCATTCTTATAGATAGGATCAATCCTATTAACAATCATCTTCAAGTTGTGTCGCAATTAAAAAATGAAAGTGGTAAATTTAAAAATCGCTATGATGTTAGTATTTTGGTAAATGGTTTGCCTTTGGTACATATTGAGTTAAAAAAGCGTGGTGTAAATTTAAAAGAAGCTTTTAATCAAATTAAGCGTTATCAAAAAGAAAGTTTTTTACAAGGAAATGCACTCTATGAATTTGTGCAAATTTTTATCATTTCAAATGGCACATTAACCAAATATTATAGCAATACAAATCAACATAAAGTTAAAAAATCTTTAAATGATAATTATGCTTTTTGTATGAGTTTTTCAGATGCAAAAAATAACATCATCGAAGACTTAGAAGATTTTACAAAGACTTTTTTAGCTAAAAGAAATTTACTTAATATTCTTACAAAATATTGTGTTTTTAATGCTGATAATGAATTATTGATTATGCGTGCTTATCAAATCGCAGCAAGTGAGAGAATAATCAATAAAATTAAAATCGCTCATAAGTATAAATACTATGGAAATATAGAGGCAGGAGGGTTTATTTGGCATAGCACAGGAAGTGGAAAAACTTTAACTTCGTTTAAAACAGCAATTTTAGCTACAAAACTTGACTTTATTAAAAAAGTACTTTTTATTGTGGATAGAAAAGATTTAGATTATCAAACCCAAAAAGAATACGATAAATTTGAAAAAGGTGCAGCAAATGCTACTAAAAACACCGATGAGTTAAAAAGAAGAATTGAAAGCGTAAAAGAAGATGAGAAAATCATCATTACTACCATACAAAAACTTTCAAAATTCGTACAAAAATACGACAATTCTCGCATTTTTGATTCTGAAATTGTTTTTATCTTTGATGAATGCCATAGAAGTCAATTTGGAAAAATGCACGAGCAAATCATTAAAAAATTTAAAAAATACTATGTTTTTGGTTTCACAGGAACGCCTATTTTTGAAGAAAATGCGGGAAAAAATTATTTTGTAAATGATAATAAAAACTTAGAACTTAAAACTACTCAAAGTACTTTTGGCGATTGTTTACATTCTTATACAATATTAAATGCGATAAAAGATAAAAATGTTTTACCTTTTAAAGTAAGTTATCATTCTACAATGAAACAAATTGAAAGTGATTTAGATAAGAAAATTTCTACTATCGATAGAGAATCAAGTCTTTTAAATGATGAACGCATAGAAAAAATCACAAGTTATATTTTAGAAAATTTTAATCGCCACACCAAAAGACAAAGTGCTTATATGTTAAAAAATCAAAGAGTCCAAGGTTTTAATGCGATCTTTGCTACTGCTAGTGTAGATTTTGCTAAAAAATACTATGAAGAATTTAGTAAGCAGTTAAAGCAAAATAATAGTAATTTAAAAGTTGGTGTTATTTATTCTTATGAGCAAAATGAAGATTTAGATGAATTTATAAATGATACACAAAGCGCTAAAGAGTTTTTAAGCAAGGCGATAAAAGATTATAATAGTTATTTTAAAAGTGATTTTAGTTTAGAAAAATTTGATAATTATTACAAAGATGTATCACAAAAGCTTAAAGATAAAGAATTAGATTTACTAATCGTAGTAAATATGTTTTTAACAGGATTTGATTCTAAAACAATCAATACTCTTTATGTGGATAAAAATCTAAAATATCACGGACTTTTACAAGCCTTTTCACGCACTAATAGAATTTTAAATGAGCAAAAAAATTGTGGTAATATCGTGTGTTTTAGAGATTTAGAAAATGCGACAAATAAAAGCTTGCAGATGTTTGGCGATGAAAAAGCATCAAGTATTGTTTTGCTAGAAAATTTTGCTTTTTATTTTGAAAAGTATGTTGTGCTAATAGATGAGTTAAAACAAAAATTTGATCTTTTAAATTTCCCACTTTATAGTGAAAAAGAGCAAAAAGAATTTATTAAGATTTTTAATGAAGTTTTAAAACTTGAGAATATTTTAAGTCTTTTTGATGAATTTAAAAATCCTTTAAATATAAGAGATAAACAAGATTATCAAAGTCATTATTTAGAGCTTTATGCTACGCTTAAGCAAAAAACAGAAAAAGAAAATATTAACGATGATTTGATTTTTGAAATTGAACTCATTAAGCAAAATGAAATTAATGTAGATTTTATACTATTTTTACTTGAAGAATATTATAAAACAAATCAAGAAAAAACAAAAGAAAGTATTTTAAAAACTACTATTTCAAACCCAAGTTTAAGAGATAAAAAAGAACTTATTGAAGAATTTTTAAATGAAATTGATAATAATAAAAACAGCGACTATAAAAGCCTTTTTAAAAATTTTATGCAAAGAAAAAAAGAGCAAGAATTAAACCAACTTATAAAAGATGAAAATTTAAATGAAAAACTGACAAAAGAGTATTTAGATGATGCTTTTGAATTAAATTTTTTCCAAGATAAAGGCGAACGCATAGGTAGGCTTTTACCTGCTATTAATCCTTTTGCACCAAAAAGCGAAGGAAATGATGAAAAGCGAGAAAGTATCATTAACAAGCTTAAGGCATTTTTTGATAAATTTATGGTTTTTTTAAAGGTAGATGATGAATAAAATAGAAAAACTTTTAAAAGAACTTTGCCCTAATGGCGTAGAGTTTAAGAGTTTAGGAGAAGTGTGCGAAGTTGTAAAAGGACAACAATTAAATAAAAATTTGCTTTTAGAAAATGGATTATATCCTGTAATGAACGGCGGAATTAATCCATCAGGTTATTGGGATACTTATAATAAAAATGCTCAAACCATTATTATAAGTCAAGGTGGAGCGTCGGCTGGGTATGTCAATTTTATGCAAACGCCATTTTGGGCTGGAGCACATTGTTATACAATAGAAAAAATTGTAGAATTTTTAAATTATAAATTTATTTATTATTTTTTAAAAAATAATCAAAATAATCTTATTAAATTACAATATGGAGCAGGTATTCCCGCATTAAATAAAATAGATATTCAAACTCTCCAAATCCCCATTCCACCCCTTGAAGTTCAAGAAGAAATTGTGAAAATTTTAGACACCTTTACTAAATTAGAAGCAGAGCTAGAAGCAGAGCTAGAAGCACGCCGTCGTCAGTATGAGTATTATCGTAATAAACTTTTATCTTTTGAGTATTTAGACAAAAATGGGGGGGGGTATGAGCTAAAAATGCTAGGCGAAGTTGGTAACTTTACTCGTGGAAGTGGTTTGCAAAAAAAAGATTTATTGGATTTTGGAATTCCTTGTATTCATTATGGACAGATTCATACTTATTATAATAACTATACATATACAACTAAAAGTTTTGTAGACTTTGAAAGTGCTAAAAAGCTTAAAAAGGCTAAAAAAGGTGATTTAATTATTGCAGGAGCTAGTGAAAACATAGAAGATATTTGCAAAGCAATTGTGTATTTAGGTGAAAATAATGTGTGTATTAGTGGGGATAGTTTTGCTTTTTCTCATTCTTTAAATCCTAAATATGTAGGTTATGTGTTTCAAAGTGAGCGATTTATAGAATATAAGAAAAAATATGCACAAGGAACAAAAGTAATGCGATTGAGTATAGAAAGACTTAAGCAATTTCAAATTCCTATCCCACCACTTGCAACACAAGAAAAAATCGTTAGTATTTTAGATAAATTCCACACACTTACTACGGATTTACAAAGTGGAATTCCTGCAGAGATAAAAGCAAGAAAAAAGCAGTATGAATACTATAGAAATAAATTATTAACTTTTAAGGAAGCTATATGAAAAGCGTGATTGAAAGAGAAGAATTACACAAAACTATTTGGAAAATTGCAAATGAATTGCGTGGAAGTGTAGATGGTTGGGATTTTAAAAGTTATGTTTTGGGGTTTTTGTTTTATTATTTTATCTGTGAAAATCTAAAGAGCTTTGTTTTGAAAGCTTATAAGCAAGATTATGAAAATTTAAGCGATGAAATGGCGGAAAATGGCAAAGAAGCGATTGTTAATGCCAAAGGATTTTTTATAAAACCAAGTTATCTTTTTTCCAGTATTCTTAAAAATGTAAATTTGGAAAATTTAAATGAAAAACTTAGCGATATTTTTAAAGAGATTGAAAGTAGTGCTAATGGAAGTGAGAGTGAAAAAAGCTTTAAAGGGCTTTTTGATGATTTAGATCTTTATTCTAATAAACTTGGGGCAAACAATCTAGAGCGTAATAAAAAGATTATAAAGATTATGGAGGCAATTTCTGAACTTAATTTGCATTATAATGAAAATGAGATTGATGCTTTTGGTGATGCTTATGAGTTTTTAATGACTATGTATGCAAGTAATGCAGGTAAAAGTGGAGGAGAATTTTTTACTCCACAAGAAGTAAGTAAACTTTTAGTAGAAATTACTTTACATAATAACAAAAAGCCAAATAAAGTTTATGATCCTGCATGTGGAAGTGGATCGCTACTTTTGCAGTATAAAAAATCACTTAAAAGCGATCCAAAAAAGGGTTATTTTGGGCAAGAGATTAATATAACAACTTATAATCTTGCAAGAATGAATATGTTTTTGCACGATGTAAATTATACGCTTTTTGATATAGCACATGGCGATACTTTGATAAATCCTAACGAAGAACATAAAGACTTAGAGCCTTTTGATGCAATTGTTAGCAATCCACCTTATAGCACTAAATGGGAAGGTAAAAATAATGCACTTTTAATTAATGATGAAAGATTTAATAAAGCAGGGGTTTTAGCACCTACCTCTAAAGCAGATTTAGCTTTTGTGATGCATTCGCTTTCTTGGCTTAGCGAGAAAGGAAGTGCGGCGATTGTTTGTTTTCCGGGTGTAATGTATAGAGGTGGTGCAGAAAAAGAAATAAGAAAATATATGATAGAAGAAAATTTTGTAGATTGTGTGATTTCTTTAGCTCCGAATCTCTTTTTTGGGACAGGTATTGCAGTGTGTATTTTGGTGCTTAGAAAAAACAAAACTGATAAAAATGTGCATTTTATCAATGCAAACGAAGAATTTATCAAAGTAACTAACAAAAACATACTAAGTAAAGAAAATTTAGAAAATATTTTAAATCTTTATAAAGATAGGGTAGAAGTGCCATATCTTACTAAGTTAGTAAGTATAGAAGAAATAAAAAATAATGATTATAACTTAAGTGTATCAAGTTATGTAGAAGCAAAAGATACGAGAGAAGCAATCGATATAAAAGCATTAAATTTAGAACTTGTTGGGATAGTAAAACGCCAAAGTATTTTAAGGGAACAAATTGATAATCTCGTTGCAGAACTTGAAGGTAATTAAAGTTAATATGAGAATATTTGAGCAAATATTCTCTATTTTTTAAACTTAAAATTAAAACTTATCAAGGCTTTTGAATTAAAAATCTAAGTGTTGGGCCATCTTGATTTATTTCTAGAATTTCAAAACCACGATTTTTAGCATCTTGAGGTATAGAATTGATACTTTGCGGACAGTCGCATAAAATTTCTAAAACTTCACCTGATTTTAGTTCTTTTAAGGCATCAATAGTAGCTATAGCAGGGTATGGACAAGCTTCACCTTCTAAATTTAAACTATAATGAATAATCATATTTTCCCTTTTTTATTTTGTTTGAAAAAGAATGATTTTTTAAACTTTAATATAAATAAAAATAAAATTGCAAATAAAGTTAAATTGATTACTAAACCATTAAAATAACCAAATTCATTTAAAAGATGAATCTTTACTCCATCTGTTAAGAAATTTGGAAAATAATCGTAGCTTAAAGCTAATATCATAGTGCCAATAATATTTGCAATACCCACTATAATAAAATGACTTTGTCCTTCACAAGCTCGATACATCCAGCCACACTCGCATCCTCCGGCAAAAACTATCCCAAAGCCAAATAAAAAAGCACCTAAAGCAATATTTGGTGATATTTCTATTATTTTGCTAGTGTGTCCTTGTAAGATAAATGCAAAAGCTATTAAACAAGCTATAATCATACCTATTAAAGCTCCCTTTATGGCATTATCTCTACCAAATAAAAATAAATCTCTAAAGCAAGAAGTAAAGCAAATTTGAGCTCTAGATATGATAAAACCAAAAACAAAGCCAAATATTAACGCTAAAGGAAGAATACTTTCTTTGTTTTTAATATTTAAAGGTTGTTTTTGTAGTATAAGTACAACATAAGTTATAAAAATTATAAATACACCAAGTCCTATATAAAAATATATCTTTGCGGTTTTATTGTGCGTTTTTAATGGTTGGTTTTCTTTACAAACACGTTGTAATTTGGCTTTTGGTTTAAAAGGTGATAGATTGCAAACTTTAACAGCTAAATAAATCCCTAAAATCATAAATAAAGTAAAAACCCAAGTATGTAAAGAAAAATAAGGCAAGCCTGTAAAAAAATTTGCTAGGTTGCATCCAAAGGCAAGTCTTGCGCCAAAACCAGATAAAATTCCACCTATAATAGCTTGAAAAATTCGAATTTTGCTAGCAGGTAAGCGCCATTTGAATTTATTTGCTAAAAATGCAGCGCTTAAACACCCTATAAACATACCTATAAGCATAATACCATCAATTCTTGTTAAGGGAGTACCGTTTAAATTTTGCTTTTGATAATAAGAATAAGAGCTTAAGTCCATACCAAAAAATTCTAAAAACTCTCCGCCCCAGCGTGTCATTTCGCCAGTGACTGCCCAAACACTACCAAAAATTCCAAAATAAATAGCACTTAAAATTCCAAGCATAATCATGCCTTTGGAATTATCCCAAAAATTTATAAAAAAAGATTGTTTGAAAGAATGCATTGTTGTATCCAAAAATTGTGATTGTCAAAACTTGACACTAAAATAAAAACTACTATTATAACTAAGAATTTTGATAATAGAATAAAACAAAACCACTTATAACTTTAAGTATTTAATTTTTGTTTTAATTAAAAATATTAAGATATAATATATTTTTTGGAAGGTTAGCTTATCTGGTGATGGCCACTGACTTCAAATCAGATGAAAGGGTAGTTGACTACTTTTTGGGGAGTTCGATTCTCTCACCTTCTCGCCAAATTTAAGTCAAAATGGAGTTTTTATGAGTAAAGCAGATATTGTCGTTGGTATCCAATGGGGTGATGAAGGTAAAGGTAAGATAGTTGATAAACTATGCGAAAATTATGATTATGTTTGCAGGAGTGCAGGTGGACATAATGCAGGTCACACTATATGGGTTGATGGTATAAGATATGCTTTACATTTAATGCCATCAGGTGTTTTAAATAAGCAATGTATTAATGTTATAGGAAATGGGGTTGTGGTTAATCCTGATGTATTAATTAGTGAAATGGCTCAATTTGAAAATTTAGAAGGAAGATTATTTATAAGTGATAGGGCTCATTTAAATTTAAACCACCATGCTTTGATTGATCAAGCAAGAGAAAGACTTAAAGGCGATAAAGCTATAGGTACAACAGGCAAAGGTATAGGACCAAGTTATGAAGATAAAATAAGTCGCAATGGACATAGAGTAGGGGAGTTGCTAGAGCCTGAAAAACTTTGTGAAAATTTAATGAAAGATTTTGAACTTAAAAAAACTTATTTTGATGCTTTGGGTATCGCAATGCCTAGTTATGATGAAATCTTAAAAAATTTAAAACGCTTTAAAGAGGTATTGGCACCATATATTACAGATACTACAAGAATGCTTTGGAAAGCTTTAGATGAGGATAAAAAAGTATTATTAGAAGGTGCGCAAGGATCAATGCTTGATATTGACCATGGAACTTATCCTTATGTTACTAGCTCAACGACTATTTCAGCTGGAGCTTTAAGTGGTTTGGGGTTAAATCCAAAAGAAATTGGAAAAGTTATAGGTATAGTAAAAGCTTATACAACAAGAGTAGGAAATGGAGCTTTTCCAAGTGAAGATTTAGGCGAAGATGGTGAAAAAATAGGACTTATTGGTAAAGAAATCGGTGTAAGTACAGGTAGAAAAAGAAGATGTGGTTGGTTTGATGCGGTTGCGGTAAGATATACTGCAAGATTAAATGGCTTAGATACTTTATCATTAATGAAACTTGATGTATTAGATGGTTTTGAAAGTGTTAAAATTTGTAAAGCTTATGAGTATAAGGGACAAGAAATAGATTATGTACCTTGTGATTTAGAAAATGCTAAACCTATTTATGAAGTAATGGAAGGTTGGGATAAAGTTGCAGGGATTAGGGATTATGATTTGTTACCTGAAAATGCTAAAAAATACATTAAACGTTTAGAAGAATTAAGTGGTGTTAAAGTAGGTTATATCTCTACAAGCCCTGAAAGAGAAGATACTATCATTTTATGAAAAGCAAATATTCTTCTGTGATTAAGCTTAGAAAACAACAGCTTGATAAAGCAGAAGCAAATTTAACTAAAACAAGACAAAAGCTTTTGCAATGCGAGGAAGAGCTTAAAGAAGCCTCAAAAACTTGCGAAAGCTTAACTTTGGCCGAAAAGGGTTCGATAGCTTTGTTAAGATCGTCTTTAAAAATGCAAGAAATCGCAAGAGAGGGCAAGCAAAGAGTTAAACAAAAATTGGATTTAACCAAAAAAGAATTAGCACACCATCAGCATTTATATAAAAAAGCTCATTTGGAATTTGAAAAAATCAAAGTTTTAGAAAATGAAGAATTAAAAAAGATTCAAAAAGCCCTGCAAAAAGAAGAGGAAAAATTTATAGACGAGCTTGCTATAACAAGACATTTTAATAAGGATAAATAATGAAAAAAATAATATTTTTATTAATTTTTTTAAATTTTGTAAATGCACAGCAAAATTGTGAGCAATATTTTGAAGCAAGAAAAGAGCAAATGCAAGAACAAATTAGAGAATATGATGAGGCAAGGCAAAGTTTAGAGGCATATAGAGCATCTTTTGAGGCTTTGCAAAAAGAAAAAATGCAAGCACTGGTGCAAAAAGAAGCTGATGTTAATGCAAGTTTAGAACAAATTAAAAGCCTAAAAGAACAAAATGAACGTATATTAGAAGCAACTAGGCAAAATCTTCAAGCGATTAATGATAAAACCATGGGGCGTATTACAGAAATCTATGCAAAAATGAAAGATGTGGCTGTTGCAGGTATATTAAGTGAAATGGAACCTGATGAAGCTTCAAAAATTCTACTTTCATTAGATCCTAGAAAAATTTCATCTATTATGGCAAAAATGGAACCTAAAAAAGCTTCGGATTTAACACTACTTTTGAAAAATTTAGATCAAAATGCAAGTTCGCAGTAAGTTTTAAGCAGTTTTTACCTTTTTTTTAGTATTATTTCAATAAAAATAAAAAGGTGAATAAATGCGTATCAAACCAGCTCACATACCTTATATAGCAAATAAAATAATACTTGATTTAATGCACTCTTCTTTTGTAAAAATTAAAGATGATAGTCAAAAGCTTTTAAAAATAGCAAAAGAAATTATAGAAATAGATGTTTTAAATGAACGTAAGCTTGATGAAAAAGCAAAAGAGCTTTTAGAAAGTCAAGAAGATGAAATCGAGTTTATGCAAATAGATAGAAAAAGTATGTTTTGGATGATTAAGAAAAAATTGGCAAATGAGTTTAAATTTATGCTTGATAGTGAAGATAGATACAATAATCTTTCTCACAAAATTTTAGAAAATTTAGTAGAAGAAGATTTGATAAATTACAATGTATCGGAAAATCGTGTGAAAAATCTCATTTTCTCAAGTATTATGTCTTATTTAAAAGAGTATGAAAATTTAGAAGATTTGGTTTATGAAAAAATTTCAAATTATAAAAGAAAGCTTATCCCAGGTTCTGAAGAATATGAATTAGTATTTGAAAAGCTTTACCAAGAAGAGCTTAGAAAAAAGGGACTTTTATGAAAGCATATATTTATATAGAAAACGATGTTTTTTTAAGCGCAAAAGCTTTTGGAGAAGGTGGAACTTTTTTTGGCGAACTTGTCTTTAATACTTCTTTGACAGGATATCAAGAAATTATTTCCGATCCTTCATATGCAGGTCAATTTGTGGTTTTTTCAATGCCAGAAATTGGTATAGTTGGTGTTAATGATGAGGATAACGAAAGCAAAGAAGTTTTTGCTAGTGGCATGATTATAAGAGAGCTAAATGAAGATTATTCAAATTTTAGAGCAAATGACTCTTTAAGTGCTTATTTAAAAAAACATGGAAAAATAGGTATTTGTGAAATTGATACAAGATTTTTAGTTAAAATGATTAGAGATCAAGGCAATTTAAGAGCTGTTATTTCTACTGAAATCAAAGATAAAGAAGAACTTAAAAAAATGCTTCTTTCTAGTGCTAAAATTGATGAGGTAAATTATGTAGCTCAAGTTAGCACTAAAAACTCTTATAAGCATAGTAAAGGTGCTTGGGATCATAGTAAAAAAGCTTATGAGAATGTAAAAGCAAGTGGTAAAAAAGTAGCTGTGATTGATTATGGTGTAAAAGAAAATATTTTAAATGAGCTTGTAAGCGTAGGACTTGAAGTAGAAGTTTTTCCTTATAATACCAAGGCAAAAGATTTGATTGATTTATATCAAAAAGGTGTAATTCATGGGGTGTTTTTATCCAATGGGCCAGGCGAGCCAAGAATTTTAAAAGATGAAATTGCAGAGATTAAAAAATTAGCAGAAGCAAAAATTCCCATGTTAGGTATTTGTTTGGGGCACCAACTTTTAAGTAATGCTTTTGGTTATGAAACTTATAAGATGAAATTTGGTCAACACGGTGCAAATCACCCAGTAATCAATCTTACAAATAACACAGTAGAAATTACAGCACAAAATCACAACTATAATGTTCCTGAAGAAATAGCAGAGGTTGCAACAATTACTCATAGAAATTTATTTGGTAATAATGTAGAGGGTGTAAGATATAAAAATTATCCTATTATATCAGTACAGCACCATCCAGAAAGCTCATCAGGGCCACATGAGAGCAAGTATATTTTTAAAGAATTTTTAGAGCTTTTGTGAATTTAGATTTTATTGCTTTAGCGAGTATAGCTTTTCTTTCGAGCTTTGGACATTGCTATGGAATGTGTGGAGGCTTTGTTTTAGCTTATACTCAGCTTTCAAAGCAAATCAAACTTCCTTTTTCTCTTTTGATTTTCTCTTATCATTTATCTCGAATTTTTGCTTATGTTTGCTTAGGTGTATTTTTTGGAATTTTTGGAAATTTATTTTCTTTTAATGAATTTGCAAAAGGTGTAATGTTTTTTATTATTGGGCTTTTTATGATGATTTTATCTTGTGCTTTAATTTTTAAAGGAAAATTTTTAGTTTTTTTTGAAAATTCTTTAATTTTTGACTATGTCATTAAAAAAAGCATTTCAAGATTAATTCAAAACAAGTCTTTAAAAAGTACTATTTTTTTAGGCTTTTTAAATGGTTTTGTGCCTTGTGGCTTAGTATATTTTTATATAGCTTTTGGAATGAGTGTGCAAAATGTTTATTTAGCAGCATTGATTATGCTTGTTTTTGGACTTTCAACCTTGCCTGCATTGGTATTTTTTGCTTATTTTTCTAAAGCACTAAATGAAAAATTTCAAAAAACGGCTAGTTTGATTTCTTACTTATTAATCTTTTTATATGGAGTGTATTTTTCATATACAGGCTTTATACTTACAAAGTAATTTATTAACAGATAATTAATAAACATAATTTTTAAGCTAAAAAAGATATTAGTTATCATATAATATAAAGATTGCATAATTGCAGAAAAAAAATTAAGGAGAGGAAATGCACCCAGGAAATGCATTAAACTATGACTATACGGTCGCTAAATATTTTATGTTTGCTACCTTATTGTTTGGTGTTATTGGTATGGCTATTGGAACGCTTATTGCTTTTCAAATGGCTTATCCGGATTTAAACTATTTAGCTGGTGAGTATGGTACTTTTTCAAGACTTAGACCATTACACACTTCAGGTGTAATTTTTGGTTTTATGCTCTCAGGAATTTGGGCTACTTGGTATTATATTGGTCAACGCGTGCTAAAAGTTAGTATGGCAGAATCAAGCTTTTTAATGTTTATTGGTAAATTGCATTTTTGGCTTTATATGATCACTATGATTATAGCTGTTATCACTTTATTTGCAGGTGTTAGTACTTCAAAAGAATACGCAGAACTTGAATGGCCACTTGATATATTGGTAGTTTTAGTTTGGGTTTTATGGGGTGTAAGTATTTTTGGGCTTATCGGAATTCGCCGTGAAAAAACTTTATATGTTTCACTTTGGTATTATATAGCTACCTTTTTAGGTATAGCAATGCTTTATCTATTTAATAATATGGCCGTACCAACATACTTTGTAAGTGGAATGGGTGATTGGTGGCATAGTGTTTCTATGTATGCAGGAACAAATGATGCGTTAGTTCAATGGTGGTATGGACACAATGCTGTTGCATTTGTATTCACTGTTGGTATTATTGCTCAAATTTATTATTTCTTGCCAAAAGAAAGCGGTCAGCCAATTTTCTCTTATAAATTATCTTTATTTGCGTTTTGGGGCTTAATGTTTGTTTATCTATGGGCAGGTGGACACCATTTAATTTATTCGACTGTACCTGATTGGATGCAAACTATGGGCTCAGTTTTCTCAATTGTTCTTATTTTACCTTCTTGGGGTTCAGCAATTAATATCTTGCTTACTATGAAAGGTGAGTGGAGTCAATTAAGAGAAAGTCCATTGATTAAATTTATGATTTTAGCTTCAACTTTCTACATGTTCTCAACTTTAGAAGGTCCTATTCTTTCTATTAAATCAGTTAATGCATTAGCACACTTTACAGATTGGATTCCAGGTCACGTTCATGATGGTACTTTAGGTTGGGTTGGCTTTATGACTATGGCTGCGCTTTATCACATGGTACCTAGAATGTTTAAAAGAGAGCTATATAGCAAATCATTAATGGAGGCTCAATTTTGGATTCAAACCACAGGTATAGTACTATATTTTAGTTCTATGTGGATAGCAGGTATTACTCAAGGTATGATGTGGAGAGCTACAGATGAGTATGGTAACTTACTTTATACTTTCATCGATACTGTTGAAGCTATTATTCCTTATTATTGGATTAGAGCTGTGGGTGGCTTGTTATACTTAGTAGGATTTTTCATGTTTGTTTATAATATTTATAAATCAATTTCAGTGGGTAGAGTGCTTGATAAAGAACCAAAAAGTGCTTCACCTATGGCAGCATAAGGAGGAAAAATATGTTTAGTTGGTTAGAAAAAAATCCATTCTTTTTTGCTGTAGCAGTATTTATTGTAATTGCATATGCAGGTATTGTGGAGGTTTTACCTGATTTTGCACAAAATGCAAGACCAATTGAAGGTAAAAAACCTTACACTGTTTTACAACTTGCAGGACGTCATGCTTATATTAAAGAAAGTTGCAATGCATGTCATTCGCAACTTATTCGTCCTTTTAAATCAGAAACAGATCGTTATGGTATGTATTCAGTTAGCGGTGAATATGCTTATGATAGACCATTTTTATGGGGTTCAAAAAGAACAGGACCTGATTTATTGCGTGTAGGAAATTTTAGAACCACTGATTGGCATGAAAATCATATGTGGGATCCAGTATCTGTAGTACCTGGTTCTATTATGCCAGCCTATAAGCATATGTTTAGTAATAATGCAAACATAGAAACAGCTTATGCGGAAGCACTAACTGTAAAAAAAGTTTTCAATGTACCTTATGATGCTGAAAATGGTACAAAACTTGGTACTTGGGAAGAAGCTCAAGCAGAAGTTAAGGCAGAAGCTCAAGCTATAGTAGATCAAATGAAAAACCAAGATGTTAAAGATGCGTTTGCTAGAGGTGAAATTAGAGAAATTGTAGCTATAATCGCGTATCTTAATAGCTTAAAATAGGAAAAACTATGGATTTAGAACTAATAAGAGAGCTACAGGCTTATGGTTTTTTTGCTCTTGTAGTATTTTTAGTGGTGGTTTTGTATTCTTATTGGTTTCATTTGTATAGATCTGAAAAGACAGGTAGAAGAAACTATGAAAAATACGCTGATTTGGCACTGCATGATGAAATCAGCGATCGTGTTTTAGAGCAAAATAAAAGGAGTGCTTAATGCAATGGTTGAATTTACAAGATAATGTTAATTTGTTATCTTTTATTGGAGCAATTCTTATCATCTTGATTACACTGGTTGTGGTAGGAAAATTGTTTAAAAGTATGAAAGAAGAAAAAAGCCAAGGCGAACTAAGTGAGCATAGTTGGGATGGTATAGGTGAGTTTAAAAATCCTATACCACTTGGCTGGGCTGTTGTATTTTTCTTGGCTATAGTGTGGTGTATATGGTATTTTCTTTGGGGATATCCTTTAAATAGCTATTCTCAAATTGGTGAGTATAATAAAGAAGTGCAAACACATAATGAGAAATTTGCGCAGAAATTTGCAAATTTAAGTGCACAAGATAAACAAGAAATGGGTAAAAATATTTTCTTGGTTCAATGTTCTTCTTGTCATGGAATTACTGGTGATGGTATTAATGGAAAAGCACAAAATCTTAATATTTGGGGTTCAGAAGAAGGACTTATAGAAGTAATTACTAAAGGTTCTAAAGGTATGAATTATCCTATGGGCGAGATGTTAAGCGCAGCGGATAATGGTATAGATGAAGCTGATATTCCTGCAATTGCAGCTTATGTTGCTTCTGAAATTTCAGCGATTAAAAAAACTGAAAATCCTCAACTTATAGCAAAAGGAAAAGAACTTTTTGCAACTTGTACAGTATGTCATGGTGAAGATGGAAAAGGAACTATTGATGGTCAGTTAGTAGCTCCAGATTTAACAAAATATGGCAATGCTGAATTTGTAGTAGATGTTTTAAATCGTGGTAAAGCAGGAAGTATAGGGGTAATGCCTCATTTTAACAATGGGTTGTTAAATGAGCTTCAAAAAGAAGCAGTTAGTGAATATGTGATTTCTCTTTCAAGGGGTGAATAATGGAAAATTCAAATAGATGTGTATTTTCACTTTCAGGCGTTAGTGGAATGTTAATAGCAACTGTTTTATTGTTATCGATTTTAGCTGGACTTACTGTTTGGGGTCTTAAAACTCAGCAAGATGTTATGCAAAAACCTTATAAAATAGAAAATGCAGAGCAAATTAAAATGTTTGACTCTAAAAGAGAAGAACATATCATCATAAAGGAATGATTATGGCAAAAGTTCTTGAATACTTAATCATAGCTGGCTTAGTTGTAGCAGCAGGAATTACTGCTTGGTCGGTTTTAACTGTAAATCATCTTTTTATAGGATGAAAAATATATTTAAAGGCGGTTTTTTAACCGCCATTTTTATTTGCTTTACTAATTTCTTGTATGCTGAAATATTATTAAATGATAACATCTTAAACACTGCAATAGAACAAAACATCACTTTAAGTTCGAAACAAATTCATGAGTTAACTGGTGTGAATATCGCTTTAGCCTTAAGTGATAAGAAAGATTTTGAAAATTTAAAAAGCTATGAAGCTAATTTGAGTAAACCATATATTTTACTTGTTTTTTCTAAGGCTTCGCATAAGGTAGATATACTTGCAAGTGATGATGCTTTAGCTTTTTTTGATAAAGAAGGCGTTTTAAGTCCTTATCCTGAAAAAGGAACGATTTTGCCTATACTTGCAAATCCTAAACAAAAAGACATTTACAACGCTGCTATTTTAAATGGTTATGCAGATATTGCCGATCAAGTGGCAAATCATTTTAATATAAAGCCTTTTTATGGAAACTCAAACCGTGATACTTTAAATATCATGAGAATTTTAATTTATGGCTTTTTATGCGTTGCAATTTTAATGCTAGTTCAAAGAAAAATCAAAAGGAGAAGATAAAATGGAAAATAAGAAAACATTTTGGCCTTATGGTATTTTGATTTCTTTGGGGCTTATTGTTATAGCTTGTATTGTTACAATTTTTATTGCAAGCAAGGCACCTGTGTATGAAGATAATTTTTATTTTGATTCTTATCAAAATGTAGAGTTAAATTATAATGAAATTCAAAACAGACAAAAGACTTTTGATGAAAATTTTAAACTAAGCATTAAAGATAAAGAAAGCTTTGTGCATAAGAAAAATAAAGTTTATTATATCAATGAAGGGCAAAATGAGCTGAGAATTGCTATTGAAAATTTAAAAGATTATGACTTAAGTAAGCTTCAAATTCAAACTTTACTTTCACGCCCACATACAAATGTAAATGATGAGAATTTACAAGTTAGATTAGAAGGAAGTGATTTAGTATTTGATTTTAATCTCAAAGAAAAAGGTGTTTGGCAAATACTTTTAAAAATCACTCAAGATGAAAATAGTGTAGGATTTTTTAAATTCTTTTTACAAACTAGATAATGAAACTTTTTGTATTTAGCTCACTAAGAGCTTTAAGAAAGTATTATGAGAAAAAACTACAGAATGATAGTTTAGTAGAACCGGCTATGAGTGTAGCTGAATTTATGCAAAAATTAGTTTTTTCTCCATATTTTCAAGCAACTCATTATGAGTGTTTGCTTTTGATGAAAAAGGCTTGCGAGCAAACTAAAAATTTAGAGCAAAGTTTAAAAATACCGAGTAATTTTTTTGCTTTCTTAAAGAATAATGCTTATTTATTTAGTTTCTTTAAAGAGCTTAGTTTAGAAAAAAAAGATATCAACTCGCTAAAATTTCATGATGCTTATGCTCAGTATGATGAGCATTTGCAAATTTTAGAAGAACTTTTTAAAAATTATCTTGCTTTATTAAAAGAACAAAATTTATATGATGATATTTCTTTGCCACTAGATTATGAAATTAATAATGATTTTTTAAAAAATTATGATGAGATTATTTTTGATTTTCAAGGTTTTTTAAATGCTTTTGAAGTAGAGCTTTTGTTAAAAGTTAAGGAAATACTTCCTCTTAAAGTACAGTTTAATTGCACTAAATTTAATAAAGATTTTTTAAATACTCTTAGCTTTTTACAAGGACTTTCTCTTAAGGAAAATTATGCTTATTTGTTTGATGTAAATCAAAAAACAATTTTAAAAGAAGAGTGCTTTTTTAAAGAAAGTAAAATTAGTTATAAAAGTTTTCACTTAAGATCTTTACAAGCTGCTTTTGTTTTTGAAAAAATTAATTCTTTTTTAAAATCCGGTATAAGTGCAAAAGATATTGTAGTGATTACTCCTGATGAGAATTTTGTAGATATTTTAAGACTTTATGATAAAAACAATGTTTTAAACTATGCAAGCGGAGAAAGTATTAAAAACACACTTTTTTATCATAGACTAAAGTCTTTGTATGAAAGTGCTAAAGATGATGAGTTTGAGTATGAAGAAAATGAAGATTTTTATGAAAGGTGTAATTTAAACAAACATTTGTGCAATTTACACTTTTTTTCTTCTAACGTTGATTTTGCAGAGTTTAAAAAGTTTTTTGATGAAAATATTTCTTATGATTTTTTTGAGAATTTTATTTTTAATTTGCTAGAAGATAGTGAAGAGGAATTAAAAAATTATATACATCAAGAGCTTATTTTTATCAAAGAGCTTATAAAAACACACAAGTTAAGCTTTGTGCAAATTTTAGAATTATTTTTTATGCAAATTGATGGTATAAAATTAAGCAGTGTTGGTGGTGGTGAAGTTACTGTAATGGGACTTTTAGAAAGTAGGGGGCTTAGATATGATGGGGTAATTATAATTGATTTTAATGATGAGTTTATCCCAAAAAGAGTTTCAAGCGAATTATTTTTAAATAATGAAATTCGCAAAAAAGCAGGACTTATCACTCATGCTCAAAGAGAAAATTTACAAAGACATTATTATTATACTTTAATAGCCAAGGCAAAATTAGTTGGAATTTCTTATGTGGAAAATGAAGAAAAAATCAAATCAAGATTTTTAAATGAACTTGAACTTCCACTTTATGAAGATAAGACTTATAGTAATAATGCTTATGTGAAGTATTTCCAAACTTATCCTTGCACTTTTAATCTTGAACCTATTGTAAGTATTAAAGCAAAACATGATTATTTTCAAAATGATCTTTCTTTTTCAAGATTTCATCTTCTTGTACATTATGGTTTGGATTATTATTATAAGTATGTTTTAAAATTAAAAGAGCCAAAGACTTTAGATGATACACTTAGAGCAAATGAGTTGGGGGGTTTTATTCATAAGGCTTTAGAGCTTTATTATACACAAAAATCTAAAAATCATTTTGATTATGAAGTTTTTATGCAAGTGGTAAAAAGCATTAAGCAATACCGAGTTGATGCGCTAAATTTAGCTTTAATACAAACTATATTTAAAGAATTTCAAATACTTGAAAATGAGCATTTTAAGCAAGGTTATGTGGTAGAAAAATGTGAATTTAATCCACCAAGAAAAGAATTTATTGCAGAAAATGGAGTGAAAATTTACGCCATAGGCTTTTTAGATAGAGTAGATAATAATGGCAATGAAAGATTAATTATAGATTATAAAAGTGGCAAGGCTGATGAAAAGTCTTATCAACTTGCTTTTTATAAGTTTTTATTAGAAAGTCAAAATGCCTTATTAAACACAAAAGCTTGTTTTTATGATCTTAAAAATATCAAAATCATACATGAAAATGCTAAAAGTAAGAGCGTACAAGAACTGAAAGATTTGCTTAATGAGCTTGCTAAAGAGCCTTTGGAAAAAGAATTTTTTAATCAAAAAAACGACAATACCTATAGCCCTTATACCATGCTTTATAAAAAGGAGTTTAAGCTTTGAGTTATCATTTTGAGCCTTTTTTAGCTTTGGAAGCTAGCGCAGGAAGTGGAAAAACTTTTGCATTAAGTGTGCGTTTTGTAGCTTTGGTTTTAATGGGAGCTAAGATTAATGAAATTTTAGCCCTTACTTTTACTAATAAAGCTACAAGTGAAATGAAAGAAAGAGTTTTTAAAACCTTTTTAGAGTTTGATGTGCTTGAAAATGGAGAGAATAAAGCAGAGTGTGATGAGCTTATGAAAATGCTAGGTAAAAGCAAAGATGAGCTTATAGCTTTAAGAGAAAAATATAAAGAGGAATTTTTAAGATCCAAGCTTAATATCTACACTTTTGACAGCTTTTTTTCGCAAATCATTCGTTCTTTTGCTTTAAATTTAGGTCTTATGAGTGATTTTGACATTATAGAAAGTCAAGATAGTTATAAAAATTTCATCACTAAATTAGATGAAGAAGAATTAAGGGCTTTGGCTTATTATATTGTTCAGACAAAAAGCAAGAGTGATTTTTTACAAAATCTTGAAAGCTTGTATGAAAGATCTTGTGAGATAAAATCTATACAAAATGCACATTTTCCAAATAAAACTTTTTTAGAAAAAAGCTTAAGTGAGTTTATAACTTATGCAAGAAATTTAAGCACAGATAAAAACTATCAAAAAAATTTCGAATTTGAAAACATAGAAGATTTCTTTACTAAACCTATTATTTGTGATTTAGATAAAAAATATTTTGTAAAAGTCATCGATAGTGAATTTTTACAAAAAAGAGCAGAGTTTTTACAAAGCGCAAAAGAGCATTTTACTCAAATGGAAAATTACCGCATAAGTATGCTTGCAAAGCTTTTGAAGCATTTTAAAGAAGCAAGAAATGAAAACAATGCCAAGCAAAATGCATTGACTTTTTCAGATATAGCTTTAAAAACTTATGAGTTAATTAGTGATGAAACTAATAAAGATTTGATTTATTTTAGGCTTGATGGCTATATTTCGCATTTATTAATCGATGAATTTCAAGATACTAATGTTTTGCAGTATCAAATTTTAAAACCCATCATTGCTGAGCTTGTTTCAGGCGAGGGAGTGAAAAAAAATAGAAGCTTTTTTTATGTGGGGGATAAAAAGCAAAGTATATATGGTTTTAGAGGGGGTAAAAAAGAGCTTTTTGATAAGCTTTTAAAAGACTTTCCGCAAATTAAATTAGAACATTTAGATACTAATTATCGTAGTAAAAAAATCATTGTTGATTATGTAAATGAAGTTTTTAAAGATAAATTTTTTGATAGCTTTTTAAATCCTAGCTTTACTTTGCAAAAAAGCATTAAAGAAGGTGGATATGTGGAAGTTTTGCAAAATCATATCCCACCAAAAAGTTCTTTGCATGAAGCAAGTGGTAAAGAAGTTTTAAAGATCATTCAAAAGCTTTTAGAAAAAGGTGTAAAGCTCAGTGAAATTTGCATTTTGGTATGGATTAATAAAGATGCTACTTTAATGAAAGAATTTCTTGAAGAAAATAACATTAAAGCTTATACGCAAAGCAATGTAGCTTTGATGGATTGCATTAGTGTAAGAGTGCTTTTTGAGTATGCAAAGGCTTGTGTACTTAAAGATGAGTTTAGCTTGTACTTTGCAAGTAGTATTTTAGAAAAAGAACTTGAGTTTATAACGCTTGATTTAAACCGCAGTGTAGGTGAGATTTTAAAATACCTAGTACATGTTTTAAAACTTGATTTAAGCGATGTTAATCTCATCGCATATTTAGAGTATGCAAGCACTTTTGATAATTTTTTTGATTTTTTATTTGCTCCATGTGAGCTAAAATCTTTGCAGGCTCAAGATGATGGAGTAAGCATTATGACTGTGCATAAATCTAAGGGGCTTGAATTTGAAAATTTAATCGTACTTGATAGACTTAGTAAAAAAGCTCCGGATAATGAAACTTTAATGTTTGAGTATGATTTAGAGCAAGGTTGGGAAGTAAAATACCGACACAGTGCTAGAAAATATCTTGAAGATCAAAATTACAATGCTTTTTTAGCTAAAAGAGAAAAACTTCAAGCAGAAGATGAGATAAATTGTCTATATGTGGCGCTTACTAGAGCTAAAAATTCTCTTTTTATTGTAAAAAACGATGAGAGTTTCAAAACCTTTAAGAGCTATTTTCAAGACTATAAAGAAAAACAAATAGGCATTATAGAAGAACAGCTTTCAAAAACAAAAGAGCCTTTAGAAAATTTAGAACAAATAGAAAACTTTGAAGAATTTCAAAAGGTAAATTTACAAGAAGTTAAAGTAAAAAGTCATCTTTCAAGTGTGCAAATACATTTTGGTTTGGCTTTGCATGAGTTTTTGCAATATTTTGATTTTAACACTAAAAGCAATTTTGAATTTTGCAAACAAATGGTGTATAAAAAATATCGTTTTTACTTAGATGATGAAGCTTTTAATGAGCTTTTTAAAAGACTTACTATGCTCTTAAAAGATGAGAGTTTTAATGCACTTTTGGTGGGTAAAAAATTACTAAAAGAGCAAATCATCACTTATAAAGGTGATCAAAAACAACTTGATATGCTTGCATTTGATGATAATGAAGCTATCATTATAGACTATAAAACAGGCTTAAATTTAAACGAGCATAAAAAGCAAGTTTTGCTTTACAAAGAAGCCATAGAAAAAATCTTAGCCAAGACTTCTACTAAGGCTTTTTTGGTGTATATTTTAAAAAATAAAGTGGAGGTAATGTATGTGTAGTATAGATAAAGAACAATTTTATGGTAATATTTCTCTTTTTCACGATAAAATAAAAAATGGAAACAATCATCGATATTTATCTTGGGAGCATTGTTATAGGTATTTTTATATCAATAGGGGTTATGTAGATTATGATTATGCTTCTTTGATGTTATCTTTTTATTTAGCTAGTTGGGGTATGTATAGGGGTTCTTCTTTTTTATTGCGCTATGATTATAAAATATATAAAACAATGTTAGAAGAGTTGTTGACTATTGATTTATGGGATAAGCATGATTGGAGTCAAATAACTGAAGCAGGTAAAATTATAAAAGAAAATTTATTAAAGTATAAAGATAAAAATAAAGATAAAATTAGTGATATACTGATCACAAAAATTTTGTTAGGAATTTTTGGCTGCACCCCTGCTTATGATAGATTTTTTGTAAATGGATTAAAAAAGTATAATATAAACAACAATAAGATACCGATACAATATTGTAAAGATAGTTATATGGGGATTATGGACTTGATAGATAGATGTAAAAGTAGTTTTGAATTCCCAAAAATAAAATTAAAATCCAATGAAAATATATACTATCCAGATATGAAAATTATGGATATGTATTTTTGGATTTTAGGACAACAAAAGCTTTAAATATTCTTAAATTAAGTATTAATTAAGCTAAAATAATTATAATCTCATTTTTAAAAAATTTTTGGCAAAGGTAAGATGATGACAAAGATAACAAAGCCAAACGAAGTAAAACGCGAATGGATCGTTTTAGACGCTGAAGGAAAGCGTTTTGGTCGTCTTTTAACAGAAGTAGCGACTATTTTAAGAGGTAAAAATAAACCTTGCTATACTCCAAATGTTGATTGTGGAGATTATGTAATCATTATCAATGCTTCTAAAGCAGTTTTCACAGGTGCAAATAAAGCAGAAGATAAACTATATCACAGACATTCAGGGTATTTTGGAAGCGTAAAAAGTGAAAAATTTGGTGATTTATTAGAAAAAAATCCAGTTAAATTATATAAATTAGCAGTTCGTGGTATGCTACCTAAAACAAACCTAGGTAGAGCTATGCTTAAAAAATTAAAAATTTATGCAGGTAGCGAACACCCTCATACTGCTCAAATTGCTAATAAAGGAAAATAATCATGGCAACAACATACGCAACAGGTAAAAGAAAAACCGCTGTAGCTAAAGTTTGGGTAAAAGCTGGTAGTGGTAAAATCATCGTTAATGGTATGGATTTAAACACTTGGCTTGGCGGACATGAAGCTATAAAATTAAAAGTAGTTCAGCCTTTATTAGTAACTAAGCAAGAAACTTCTATGGATATTAAAGCAACAACTTTAGGCGGTGGATACAGCGCTCAAGCCGAAGCTTTAAGACATGGTATTTCAAGAGCTTTAGCTGCTATGGATGCAGATTTTAGAGCATTATTAAAACCAAAAGGACTTCTTACTAGAGATAGTAGAACTGTTGAGCGTAAAAAATACGGTCGCAGAAAAGCAAGAAGAAGCCCACAATTCTCTAAACGTTAATTTTTTTGGATCCATTCTTTTGGATCCATTCTCTCTTTAGTTTTCAAAATCATATTTTTTTATATATTTTTGTTTTGTTTAAAATCAAAGGATTTTTTGTTTAGAATAAACTTTTATAATTTCAAAGTCCGATCAGGGAAACCTCCTTTTTGTAGTAAATTTAAGCCCTTTTCCCAAAAAGGGGCTTATTTTATTTTAATCTTCTTTTTATATAATATCTCATTTATTTTTATTATTTAAGGATAGTTTATGAAAAAAATTATAGGATTAGTTAGTTTAGCTAGTGTTTTGTTTGCTTTTGATGCTAGTAAAATAGAAATCACTCCAACCTTTAATTATACAACCCCAGAAGGAAATTTAGATCTTAAAAATTACGGTGGAGTAGGTTTAAGATTTGGTTATCATTATGATGATTTATGGATAGATCAAGCTGAGCTTGGCTTAGAGTATTATGATAATGCAAAATATAACAATCCAAATGATAATACACATACAGATACCAGTGTTTCAAGATTTTATGTAAATGCTATTAAAGGAATTGATTTAGCTAATCATGTATATTTATATGGTTTATTAGGAACAGGTTATGAGTATTTAAGTCATGGAGCTTATGAAAATAAAAGTGGTATGTTTGCTCAATATGGTGCGGGTTTTAAATTTGCACTTGGCGAAGATTTAGCTTTAAGACTTGAAGCAAGAGATCAAATTAAATTCAATAATGGTGATCACAATTTGATTTCTAGTGTTGGCTTGAGTTTTTATTTTGGCAATAAAGCTCCAAAAACTCCTCAGCCTGCAACTAAACAAATCGAAGAAAAACCACAAACAAAACAAATTGATAAATCATGTCCAGAGCCAAGAAAAGGTGCTTTACTTGATCATATAGGTTGTGAAAAAACAATAGCACTTGAAGGACATTTTGGTTTTGATCAAATCACTATAAACCCTGAATTTGCACAAAAAATCCAAGAAGTAGGTAAGGTTTTAGAAGAAAACCCACAATATTATACTATTTTAGAAGGTCATACAGATAGCACAGGCCCTAAAGTTTATAATCAAAAATTATCATTAGAGCGTGCAAAGGCAGTTGCAAAAGAACTTGAAAAATCAGGTGTTGCTAAAGAGAAAATTGCAACTAAAGGCTATGGTTTTGAAAAGCCAAAAGCAAGCAATGATACTAAAGAAGGTCGTGCGCAAAATAGACGCGTGGAAGCAAAATTTTTCATTAAAGAATAAGCTTTGTTAAAAAAGACAATTTTGTTTGACTTAGATGGCACTTTGATAGACTCTACAAGTGCCATTTTAGACGGTTTTGATGCTGCTTTTAAAGCTTTTGGTGAGCCTTTAAGAGATTATGAAGCCATTAAAGCTTTAATAGGTTTTCCTTTAGATGCAGCTTTTGAAAAACTTGGAGTGCCAAAAGAAAAAACAAGTGGGTATATTAATGCTTACAGAAGCATATATCAAAAAATCTATATAAAACAAACTTCTTTGCTTTCTTTGGCAAAAGAAAGTGTATATGAAGCTAGTTTATTTGCTGATTTAGCCGTTGTAACGACTAAAAGTTCTAAATTTTCCAAACCTTTACTTGATCATTTAGGTATAGGAGAGTATTTTAAAGTTATCATAGGTAGAGATGATGTAACTTACCCAAAACCAAATGCTGAGTCTATTTTATTAGCTTTAGAAAAATTATCTAAAAGCAAAGAAAATGCATTTATGATAGGAGATACTCATTTAGATATCCAAGCAGCTTGTAATGCAGGTATTAAACCCATAGCAGTAAGTAGTGGCTATGAAAGTAAGGAAAGTTTAGCTAAATTTAAAATTCCACTTTTTGAAAATACTTATGAAGCTGTAAAACATATAAAAAATATCCAATAATTTCACATTCAAACCCTATACGCATAAATAATAAAAAATTTTTATCATTGTTTAAGACAATTAAAGATAAAGTAGCTATTAATTTTAAGTAATTATTTTAATTATAAGGATAATTAAATGAGTAAAATAATGAAAACAATGGATGGTAACGAAGCAGCAGCTTATGCTGCCTATGCATTTACAGAGGTTGCTGGAATTTATCCTATTACCCCAAGCTCTCCTATGGCAGATTATACTGATATATGGGCTTCTCAAGGTAAAAAAAACCTTTTTGGAGTACCGGTTAAAGTTGTGGAAATGCAAAGTGAAGCAGGAGCGGCAGGGACAGTTCATGGTTCTTTGCAAGCAGGCGCTTTAACTACCACTTATACAGCCTCTCAAGGGCTTTTATTAAAAATACCAAATATGTATAAAATCGCAGGTCAGCTTTTACCTGGGGTTATCCATGTGGCAGCTAGGGCTTTAGCTTCTCAAGCATTGTCTATCTTTGGAGATCATCAAGATGTTTATGCTGCAAGACAAACAGGCTTTGCTATGCTTTGCTCACACTCTGTGCAAGAAAGTATGGATTTAGCAGGTGTTGCACATTTAGCAGCTATTAAAGGTAGAGTGCCTTTTATGCATTTTTTTGATGGTTTTAGAACGAGTCATGAAATTCAAAAAATCGAAGTAATGGATTATGCACATTTTGATCGCTTATTAGATCGTGAGGCTTTGTTAGAATTTAGAAATTCCTGTCTAAATCCAGAAAATCCAAAAACAAGAGGTACGGCTCAAAATGATGATATTTATTTTCAAACAAGAGAGTTAGCAAATAAATATTATGAAGCTATTCCTGATATTGTTAATGAATATATGCAAGAAATTTCAAAAATTACAGGAAGAGAATACAAGCCTTTTGTATATTATGGGGATAAAAATGCAACACGCATTGTAGTAGCAATGGGTTCAGTAACCGAAGCTTTAAAAGAAGTTGTAGATCATCTAAACAGCAAAGGCGAAAAAGTAGGGATTTTAAAAGTTCATTTATACAGACCATTTAGTTTAAAATATCTATTTGATGTAATGCCTCAAAGTGTTGAAAAAATAGCTGTTTTAGATAGAACTAAAGAGCCAGGAAGTTTAGGCGAGCCACTTTATTTAGATTTAAAAAGTGCTTATTATGGAAAAGAAAAAGCACCTTTAATCGTTGGTGGTAGATATGGACTTTCTTCAAAAGATGTTGATCCTGCTCAACTTTTAGCGGTTTTTGAAAACCTAAATCAAGCTAATCCAAAAGATGGTTTCACTATAGGAATTAATGATGATGTGACTTTTACTTCATTACCTGTGGGAGAAAAAATTTCTTTAGGTGATGAGAGTACTATAGAGTGTTTATTCTATGGACTTGGTGCTGATGGTACTGTAGGGGCGAATAAAAACTCTATTAAAATTATAGGGGATAAAACAGACTTTTATGCGCAAGCTTATTTTGCTTATGATTCTAAAAAATCAGGTGGTTATACAAGAAGCCATTTAAGATTTTCTAAAAAACCTATCACTTCAACTTATTTAGTTTCTACACCACATTTTGTAGCGTGTTCAGTGGCTGCGTATTTAGAAATTTATGATGTTTTAGCGGGTATTAGAAAAGGCGGAACTTTCCTTTTAAATAGTATTTGGAGTGCACAAGAAACTATTAAAAAAATTCCTAACGCGGTAAAAAGAGTTTTAGCACAAAAAGAAATTAATTTTTATATTATCAATGCTACAAAACTTGCTAGAGAAATAGGACTAGGTAGTAGAACAAATACAATCATGCAATCAGCATTTTTCAAACTTGCCAACATCATTCCTTTTGAAGATGCGCAAAAATATATGAAAGAATTAGCTTATAAATCATATAGTAAAAAAGGCGATGCTATAGTTGAGATGAATTATAAAGCTATTGATGTAGGTGCAGATGGACTTGTAAAAGTTGATATTGATCCTTCTTGGGCAAATTTAGCTGATGAAGTAAAAGAAGAAACTGTAGCTTATAAAGGTACTGAGTTTGTTGAAAAAATCGCAAAACCTATGAATGCGGCTAAGGGTGATGATTTACCAGTTTCAGCATTTTTGGGCTATGAAGATGGTAGTTTTGAGCATGGTACTACTGAGTATGAAAAAAGAGGCGTCGGTGTTATGGTGCCAAGATGGATAGAAACTAATTGTATTCAGTGTAACCAATGTGCCTCAGTATGTCCACATGCGGTTATTAGACCATTTTTAATAGATGAAAAAGAATTAGAAAATGCTCCAGCAGGTGTGAAAGAGCATAGCTTAAACGTAAAAGGCGTAAAAGAGCAAAAATTAAATTTCAAAATTCAAGTTTCACCGCTTGATTGTACAGGTTGTGAGCTTTGTGTACATGAGTGTCCTACTAAAGAAAAATCTTTAGTAATGGTACCACTAGGTGAAGAGCTTGATCATGGTGAGCAAGAAAATGCAGATTATTTATTCAAAAAAGTAAGTTATAAAGATAATATCTTAAATAGAGAAAATGCAAAAGGTATTCAATTTGCTCAACCTTTATTTGAATTCCATGGTGCGTGCCCAGGTTGTGGGGAAACTCCTTATATTACTTTAATCACTAGATTATTTGGTGAAAGAATGATTATTGCTAATGCAACAGGTTGTAGTTCTATTTATGGTGGTTCAGCTCCTTCAACTCCATATAGAAAAAGCAATAAAAATGGTCATGGGCCTGCTTGGGGTAATTCTTTATTTGAAGATAATGCTGAATTTGGTCTTGGTATGAAAATAGCAACTGAAACAACAAGACATAAAATAGAGCAAATTATGAATGAAAGTATGCAAGAAGTTCCTAATGCACTTTCTGCATTATATAAAGAATGGATTGCAAATAAAGAAGATTCTAAAGCTTCTTTAGAACTAAGAGATAAGTTAGTACCATTGTTAGAAGAAAATAAACAAATTAAGGCTGTAAATGATATTTTAGAGCTTAAAAGCTATTTGAGTAAAAAATCACATTGGATTTTTGGTGGTGATGGTTGGGCTTATGATATAGGTTATGGTGGGCTTGATCATGTTCTAGCAAGTGGTGAAAATGTAAATATTTTAGTTCTTGATACCGAAGTTTATTCAAATACTGGAGGTCAAAGCTCAAAATCTTCAAGAACAGGCTCAGTAGCCCAGTTTGCTGCAGCAGGCAAGCCAGTGCAGAAAAAAGATTTAGGCCAAATTGCTATGACTTATGGTTATATTTTTGTAGCTCAGGTGAATTCTAATGCAAACTATGCACAGTTGTTAAAAGCTGTAATGGCAGCAGAAGCTTATGATGGGCCTTCTTTGATTATTGCTTATTCTCCTTGTATAGCTCATGGTATTAAAGGTGGGCTTGGAAATTCAGGAAATCAAGCAGAACTTGCTACAAAATGTGGATATTGGCCAACTTACATCTATGATCCACGTTTGGAAGCTGAAGGTAAAAACCCTTTAACAATTTCTTCTAAAGAGCCTGATTGGGATTTATATGAAAGCTTTTTAATGAATGAAGTACGTTATAGCTCACTTAAAAAATCAAATCCTGAGCAAGCAAAAGAATTGTTTGAAAAAAATAAAGCAGAAGCACAGCGCCGTTATAGACAACTTAAACGTCTAGCAAGTGCTGATTTTAGTAACGAAAATTAAAATTTGTTTCGATTTTTACTTGTGAGTTTATGGGTACTTGTTGCTTTTGGTGCTAAGTACCCATTTTTGAATCAAAGTTGTAATGATATTGATTTTTCTTTGATTCAAGATCCTTTTTTTCAAAAAACTACAAATATAAAATCTGATTTTTCCTTACAAGCTATCGTTTCTAATAAAGTTAAGATTAATGATAAATGGTATGCTTTGAATGATGATATTGAAGGTTTTAAGATTGTCGAGATTAAAAATTCTCAAGTTATATTGATAAAGGAAGAAAAAATCATGGTTTTAAAATTGTATGAAAAAAATAATATTTTTATTTATTAGTGTTTTAACTTTTACAAATGTTTTTGCTTCACAGTGTCATCAGCGCTTTTTTGATATAAGCGTAGAAAATAAAACTTCTTTGATTGAAATTTTAAATGAACTTGGTAGAGAATGTGGTTTTAGTATCATAATAAAAGATTCATTAGCTAGAGAAAAGTTAAATCATACTCAAAATTATTTACACATAAGAAAAATGTCTTTAAGAGAAATTTTTAAACTTTTATTGATGGAAAATAATCTTGCTTATGAATATGAAAAAAATATTTTAAAAATTTATGGAAGACAAGTTAAAACTTTTAAAGTGCATTATATAAGCTCTATTAGAGAAGGGCAAAGTATTACTAAAGCTTCAGTGGATTCAAGACCTAAACAAGGTGATTATGATAGTACTAAAGAAGCAGATAATCTAGTCATTAGCACAGATAAATTTGATTTTTGGGAAAAAATTTCAGAAGAAATACAAGCTTTATTAGATGAAAATACAACTAAACCTATTATCAATACTAATGCAGGGATTATTACTTTAAATGCTACTTTGTATGAGCTTACAAGGGTTGAAAAATATTTAAAAGATTTAAATAAAAGACTTAAAAAGCAAGTTTTAATTGATGTAAGTATAGTTGCAGTACATTTAAATAAAAGTCATTCAAGTGGGATTAACTGGCAAGAGCTCGCTTTTAAACTTAATGGAGATGATAATGATTTTATAATTAATAAAGGTGGTGCTAGAAATATCAATCTTAAAGCCAATGTTGAAACTAAAGCTATTTTAAATTTATTACAAGAAAATGGCAAAACCATTGTGCTTTCTAACCCAAAACTCATGGCTCTTAATAATCAACAGGCTATTATTTCCATAGGTGATACGATTAATTATCAAGTAAAAGAAAGTTCCAAGGGTACTGAAAATGGTACGACCATTAGTGAGACTTATAATAATTATTCTATTTTTGTAGGAATTTTACTAAATATTTTGCCTGAAATTTCAGATGATCACAAAATCATGCTTAGAATTAATCCTAGTTTGAGTGATTTTAAATATAGTGTTGATAACCATAGACAAAATAAACCAAGAAATATAGCACCTGATACCATACAAAAAAAGCTTTCTACTGTAGTTGAAGTTGATGATGGGCAAACTTTAATTTTGGGTGGATTAATTAGTAAAAATACGATTAGTAATCATAATGAAGTCAGCGCTTTATCTAAAATACCACTTTTTGGAGCTTTATTTCAAGGAAAGCAAAATTTAGAAGATATTAGCGAAATAGTTTTTATTATCAAACCAAGCTTAATAAAGGCTGATAAAAAAGTATTAAGCTTAAAAGAATTAGGTTTTGAACATGAAGATGATATGTTTTAATTTTTTAATTTGTTTGTCTTTTTTAAATGCAATGAATATTCAAAATGAAAGTTTTGAGCAAAATGTATTCTATGAAAAATTTATTAATCATCCAAGTTATGAAAATGCTCTAAATTTAGCTAAATATTTTTATCAAATAAAAGATTATCAAAAAGCTATCTTTTGGGCTGTTGAGGCAAATGAATTTGAGTTGTTAGAAAAAGAGGCGTGGCTAGTTTTTATCAATGCTAAATTAAAACTTGGAAAGCATGAAGATGCTTTAAAAGCTAAAGAAGAGTATGAAAAACTTTTAGGAAATTATTTTGAATGACGCAAAAACAATAAAAGCTTTAAATGAACTTTCTTTGCAAGAATTAGCCTTAGATTATAAGTTAGAAATTTTAGACTTAAATCAAAATCTTAAAATAGAAAAATATCTCCATGTTTTGCCTTTTTCTTTAATAGAACAATATAATATTTTTTGTTTTTATGAAGATGATGAAAATATTCATATAGCTTCTTTAAAGCCTTTAGATGAGAGTATTTTAGAAAAAATACAAAATTTATACCGCTTAAAGGTTGTTAAAATTTTTCTTTGTGAATTTACACAATTTAAATTTCTGCTAGAAAAGATTAAATTTTTAATTTGCCTTCAAAACTATCTTGATAAATTAGAGCTTAATTTAAAAAGTGATGAAAATAAAGATGAGTTTTTATTAGAGCAGTTTTTGAATTTAATTTTAACTTATGCTTGTTTTTTAAGAGCAAGTGATATTCATTTGGAGCCTTTGGAAAATGAAGTTTTGATAAGATTTAGAATAGATGGAGAATTAAAATATATCCATAGTTTTGATGTGAGTTCTTATCAGGCTTTATTAATGCATGTAAAAATCATTGCTTTGCTTAATGTAGCAGAGCAAAGACAAGCCCAAGATGGGAGTTTTTCTAAGGTTATTTTAGAGCAAAAATATGATTTTAGAATTTCAATTATGCCTTTGTTATTTGGACAAAGTATAGTGTTTAGAATTTTAAAACAAGATGAGCATGTTTTAAAACTCGATAGACTTTTTATAAAAGAAGAAAATTTAACCTCGTTAAAAAAATGTATGAATGCTCTCTATGGTTTGATTTTATTTTGTGGGCCAACAGGGAGTGGTAAAAGTACTTTCATGCATGCTATTTTAAATGAGCTTGACCAAAATAAAAAAATCATTACTCTAGAAGAGCCCATAGAATACAAGCTTAAACATGCTCAGCAAATTTTGTTAAATTCTAAAACTGGCTTTGATTTTCACAAAGCTTTAAGAGCGGTTTTAAGGCAAGATCCTGATGTGATTATGGTTGGTGAAATTAGAGATGAGGAGAGTTTGGATATAGTTTTAAAAGCTTCTTTAAGTGGACATTTGGTTTTGAGTACCTTGCATACTAATGGTGCTATAGAAGCTATTTTTAGAATGAAGCATATGGGTGCAAAAGAATATTTAATAGCTTATGCGCTTAATTTGATCATAGCCCAACGCTTGGTAAGAAAACTATGTGAATGTAAAGAAGCTAGCGATGAAAAATTTCATTTTCAAAACCAAGTTTTTGAAGGAAAATTTTATAAAGCAAAGGGTTGTGTTAAGTGTATGTATAGTGGATATAAAGGGCGTTTAATGGTGGCTGAATTTTTGTTTTTAGATCATAATTTAAAAAGTATGATAGAAAATAATGCAAATTATGAAAATATTTTAACTTATGCTTTAAAAAAAGGCTTTTTAACTTTAGGTAGGGATGCTTTGGAAAAAGTTAAGCTTGGTTTGACAAGTGTAGATGAGCTAAGAAAGATTGGTTTTTGAAAAAATTTATTATTTTTTATGCTTTAAACAAAGAGCAAAAGCAATGTATAATTAAAGCTAAAAATCTATATGAAGCTAGAAATCTTGCACAAAAATCATTTGAAAATATTATTAGTGTTGAAGAATACCTTGGAGCAGCAAAACATAAAATTAAAGAAGAAGAGCTTATTTTTATCCTTAAAGATTTAAATATGGTTTTAAAAGCAGGATTAAGCTTGCAAGAAGCTATTTTAGAGTTTGCAAGATCAAATCATGATGTATATGTAGCTAAAATATTTAATGTGATTTATAATAAACTCAAAAATGGAAGCTCTTATAATGAAGCTTTTAGAGGTATTTTAAATTCTAGAGAATGTGCTATTTTAAAAATTTGTGATGGTAAGGAGGATTTATATAAGGCTTTTGAGATTATCATTAATCTAAAAGAGAAAAACCTTCATAGTTTTAAGCAGTTTAAAAAGGCTATAACTTATCCACTTTTCGTTTTTACATGTATTATTTTAGCTTTTTTTGTACTGATGATTTTGGTTTTACCTGAATTTAAGACTTTATTTTTGCAACTTGAATTAAATTTACCAAAAATCACTCAAATTCTTTTTATTGTAGGAGATTTTTTTAAACATTTTTATGTATTTATTTTATTAGGTATTGGATTTTTTATAATGCTTGCTTATTCTTTTAGAAAGTCTTTATTTTTTCATGAAATTCTTTTTTACACTCCCATTTTTGGAAAAATAATATTTTTTCAAGATAAATTTTGTTTTTTCTTAATTTTTTCATATTTATTAAAAGCAGGTGTGGATATAAAAAGAGCTTTTGAATATGCGTGTGAAGGTATAGAAAATCAATTTTTTAAAAATAAAATGTTTGTTGCAAAAATTTCATTTGAATCAGGACTTGATTTAGCTCAAGCTTTTTCTAAGACAAAGCTTTTTGATTCTTTTGTGATAAGAATGTTAAATTTAGCTTTAAAAAGTTCTAAACTAGATGAAAGTACTTACGAACTTGCTTTATTTTATGAATACAAAAAAGAAAATTATACTCAAAGACTTTTGGCTATTTTAGAACCTTTGATGACAATTTTTATGGCGAGTTTGATTTTAGTATTAGCTTTAGGTGTATTTTTACCTATGTGGCAAATTAGTCAAGGAATTTAAGCAATATAATCATAAGCAACCTTAGCTATAGTTAAAGCAACCATAGTCAAAAAGAGTTTTTTGATAAAAGTTCCTTGTGTTTTTAAAACTAGTTTTGAACCTACAAAGGCGCCTAGAACTTGGCCTATACCCATTAAAATGCCAACTTTCCAAAGCACCTCATAAGAGTATAAAAATACTCCTAAAGCCACTACATTGCTAGTAAAATTTAAGATTTTAGTATTAATGCTTGCGTTTTTCATGCTAAAACCAAGAAATATCACACAAGCAAAAATCCAAAAAGACCCAGTTCCAGGTCCTAAAAAGCCATCATAAAAGCCAAGTAATAAACCAAAAGTGATTTGAAAACTTGTGGTGCTCATTTTAGCTTTATTATGTACATGACCTAAATCGGGTTTGAAAATAGTATATAAAAAGATCAAAATAAGGCAAATTAATACAATGATTTTAACGGCATTTTGATCTATTAATAAAACCGCATAAGTTCCAATGGCTGCACCAATAGCAGTAAATAAAATTCCTAAAGCTATTTTCTCTATATGCATAGATTTTCTATAAGCTAAAACTGCGGTGAGTGAGCCAAAAGTGCTTTGAAGCTTATTAGTAGCTAGGGCTAAATGAGGAGGAATTCCACAGGCAAATAAAGCAGGTATGGTAATAAGTCCACCACCACCTACAATCGCATCAACACAGCCTGCAAAAGCAGCAACAAAAAATAAAATCACATAATAAGTTAATTCAAGCTCCATAAGCTTTCCTTGTTTTGTCCGATTCTATATAGAGCAAAATCATATTTTATAGGATCTTGTGGATCAAATTTTTTAAGACTTTGAGTAAGCTCTAAAACACTTTTAAAATCATAAATCTTACGCTTTAAAAGCTTAAGTTTCAATGAAACTTTATGAGTATGGGTATCTAAAGGTATGAGTAAATCTTTTTTATCGATATTTTTAAACAAACCCAAATCAAGTTCATCTTTTCTTACCATCCACCTAAGATACATATTGTATCTTTTTAGAGGGCCTTTTGGAGTTTTAAATTCTTTTGAAAAGAAAAACTCATAACCATAGCTTTTATAAGGATTAAGTTTATAAATTATTTCTATGAAGGCTTTTATTGCTTGTGTGATGTTTTGTTCTTTTTGATAAGCCTCGGTAAAAATATTTTCTATACTATTTTCATTTTTTAGGCGTTTAAGTGTGATAAAAATTTGAGCTATGTCTTGAGAGTTTTGAAAGCGGTATTTTATATTTTTACATTCTTTTTTAATAATCTCATCATTTCTTTCAAGCAAGGAAAAATCAAGTTTTTTTAAAAAATTTACAATATTTCTAGCATTTCCATAAGCAAATAAAGCACAAAGTAAGGCTATGGTTTCATCTTTATAAATACTTGCAATTTGTAAAGGATCAGGATGAGAGAAAAGCTCTTTTTGAGTATTTTTGCTTAAGATAGCTTCATCTAAAAGAGCTTTAATTTGCATTAAGATTTTAAACCAAGCAAGGTTTCAAGCATTTGATCAACAGTGGTTACGATTTTAGCTGCGGCGCCATAACTTGCTTGATATTGTATGAGTGCTGCTAATTCTTCATTGGTATTTACACCACTTTTTGATTGATATTCTGCATAGGCTGTATTAAATACTGTCATATTAGTTGCATGCGCAAAACCATTGCTTTCAGCATCTGAAGCAATTTGACCTGTAAATTTTCTATAATATCCATCTAAAGACATAGTATCTACTGTACCATCTTTATTGTAAAAATTTACTTTTTGGGTTTGAAGTTGTAGCATGGCATTTGCTACATCATTATTTCCATCAACACCATTTGAGCTTGCTTTTAAACTATTTGGATCATTTCTAATGCTTGAATTTACATTAATACTACTTGCATCTTGACCATTAAAAAATGAAGATACATTTAAAGCACCTGGGAAATTTGTACCATTGTCTTTAAAAGCTATTTTGTAACCTTTTTTTAAGCTATTGATTTGGAAATTTCCACTATCACTTTGTCCATCATAATGATAAAAGGCTTGAAAATAATCATTTAAATCATTACCACTAACACCATCTTTATTGTCATCTATATCTGCATTGATTTGCTTAATAACATCTTCCATAGTTGTATTGACATCAATTTTGATGGTTCTTGTGGCTACTGCATTACCTTCTTCATCGTAAACTGTGATATCAAAACTTCCCGCTTGAATGTTTTTATCATAACTCATTAAAGAAGTATCAGGTTTTAAGCCTTTTAAATCATCTGAATTAACTCTATCCGTAGCTGCTTGAGCATAGACATTATTAGTTTGAGTTATGAGTGTTTTTGTAAAAGTATTTAGCATGTCTTTATATTCTTGCAATTTTCCATCGCTATAGGTATCATGATTGCCATCGTAATTTCTACCTCTAAGATCAAGCTGAGCGCCAAGTTGTCCACCTGAAATTTTATTGGTTAAATCGTAACGATTTTCATCATTTACTTCATAATAAATCTGATAAAAACCATTAGGATTATTATTGTCTAGTTTTAAAGGGTGAAAGCTAGAACCATTTACTATACTAAAACCTTGAATACTTAAATCATAATATCTTCCTGAATCAGTCATGGTAGATTCTAAAGTACTATCTTGAGAGTTTGTTCCTTTCCAAGCTACTGCATTAACTAGTTTGGAAAGCCTAAGTTCAAGTTCATCTCTTTTATCTCTTAATTGATTTGCATTATCAGTTGGTAAAACCTCTTCGTTTTCAAGTTGTTTATTGATATTTGCAATTTCTTGACCAATGTTGTTGATTTCATCTACAGTTTGTTTAATTTGCTCGTTGACAGTTTGTTGCATTTTATTAAGATCTTGTAGTGTTTTTTGTATATTTTGAGTTAGTGTGTTTGCACTTTCAATAAGATCTATTTTACTTGCTCCATCACTTGGATTAGATGCAAAGTTATTCCATGCATCATAATAGTTTTTATAATCTTGCAAAATACCAGTACCTTGCATATCAGGAAATCTTTGGCTTGCCTCTTGCAAAATTTGTCCTAAATAATTTGTATAGTTTTGCTGAGTGGTAGCATTTTTTAACTCATAATAAGAATGCTCATCATGTAATCTTTTTATGGTGTCAATTTGTGTACCCGTCCCTAGATGCAAACCACCTCTATCAATAGACATCCCAGTTCCTTGCACTGCTCTTTGTCTAGTATAAAATACTGCATTTGCATTAGAGATATTATTACCTGTTGTGTTAATTTGAAGTTCAGCAGCTCTAATACCGCTAACCCCTGTATATAAGCTATCAAAAATTCCCATGATTTAACCTTTAAACATTGATCTTAAATAATGAATCTGGAATTGTTTTTTGATCTCCATAAGCATTATTTGTTCCATTTTGTTCAAACATTGTGTTTAGAAGATTGTCATAAAAATTTTTAATAATAAGAGCTAATTTAGCGTATTCTTTATTTTTTTGGTGTAAGGTGTTTAAATTTTGCTTTAAAAGAGCAAGTTTTTCTTTATCTTCATCATCTAAAAGCTCATCTAAGCCTTTATTATTTCCTTGATTACTAAGTTCTACTAAAGCCTTATCAAGATTTTTTTTAGCAATTTGAAAATCATTTACAAGTTTAGTTTTTTCCTCTACACTTTTGCTAACATGTTGGTGATTAGCAGCTTGAATTTGGGTTATATCTTCTAAAGTAAGATCGATGAGTTTTTCTAAAATAGAATTTGTTTCGTCTAAGTGTTGTTTAACCATTTTTTATCCTTTCTTAGGCACTAACCCAAAAAAGGATAAAAATTATAATAAAGAATCTGCTATTGCTTTAGAAGTGGCTTGTAAGTCTATTTTATACGCGCCATTTTTTATTTGTGAAGCAATCAAAGATGCTTTACTTTCCTCTGTTTTTTGAGTTTCTTTTGCCTTGTTGTTTTCTTTGTTTTCTGTTTTATTTATATCATTAGTAGCAACCTGCGCTACATAACTTTGATGTATAGGGTTTATCATTTTAAGCCTCCAGTTCTATTGAAAAACTCTAAGAACTATATCGACACTTAAAAAAATAACTTAACCCCTTTCTTTTAAATAATCAAATAATAATTTTGAAAAACCTAACCCCCCGCTTAATGCTTTACTCATAGTATCATTATACATAGATGAATAAATTTCATCACTTGCATCTTTTCCAAATAAAGAATTTTTTTGTTTTAAAGAAATATCTAAAACACTTTTGATTAAAAAAGCTTCAAAAGCGTCAGTTTGTTCTTTTAAAGCTTTATCTTCATCATTTAATGCTTGTATATGAGTTAAATCATTTTTAAAAGCACTATCTGCATAATTTTTAGCAGCTTTGTAGCTGTTATTGTGTTTAGTAATACTTTCATAAAGTTCGCTGCTATAGTTTTTGCTCGCTAAATAATTATCAACTCTCATCATATCACCTCTAATTCAGCACTAATTGCACCAGCTCTTTTTAGATTTTGCATAATAGCTATGATATCATTTGGTGCTGCTCCAAGTTTATTTAGCATTCTAGCTATGTTCGCTACTGTTGTTTTGTTGTTTGTAATTTTTAAAGTATTAGATACAGGATCTAAAATACCACCATCTTTCATATCGATTTCATTTTGTCCTAAAGCTACAGTATTGTTTGGATCGATTTTTATAGTGATATCTTTATGGGTAATTAATATAGGCTCAACTTCTATATTTACTCCCGCTACTATAGTTCCTGTTCTTTCATCGATGATCACTTTACTTTCTGGAGTATAAGCTATATCTTGTTCTAATACTCTTGCCATAAATTCAACATGAGAAAATTCTTCAGGTTTTGTTAATTTTATAGTTCTAGAATCTAAAGCCTTTGCTATATCTGTATCAAAAATAGTATTTAAAACTCTTTCTATATTGTTAGCTGTTTTAAAATCTGCTTCTTTTAAGCTTAAAATCAAATCTTCACTTTGACTAAAGTTTTGTGGAATTTCTCTTTCTACTACTGCACCATTAATAACATTTGCTGAGGTTGAGTGTGTTCCTGCTGCACCTGGTCTTGGACTAAGTCCACCTATAGCTAATGAACCTTGAGCTACTGCATAAATTTCTCCATCAACCCCTTTTAGAGCTGTCATAAGTAAGGTTCCACCTTGTAAAGATTTAGCATCACCTAAAGAAGCTACACTCACATCAAGTTTATCCCCGCTTCTTGCAAAAGCAGGAAGTTTTGCTGTAACCATTACTGCTGCTGTATTTTTTGATTTTATATCACCTGGGCTAACTTTTACATTCATACCTTGAAGCATATTTGAAATAGATTGTAGGGTAAATTCGCTACTTGTGCCATCTCCACTTCCATTTAAACCAACAACCAAACCATATCCTATAAGTTGGTTATCTCTAACACCTACTACATTGGTAAGTTCTTTAATAGTAGCTGCAAAAACGCTTAGACCTAGCACTAAGCTTAAAAATAATATTCTCATCGATTCTTCCTTTAATCTATGCTATTTTCATAAATTAAAGCAAAAAAAGTTCCAAATTTATATAAAGGAGTAAAAACTTAGAGTGGTTGAACCAAATTTTTTTTCTTTAGTTTTTTGATAATTTTGTATTTTAGTTGGAGTTTTAAAAGTACTGTGATGTTCTATGATGATGATTTTAACATTTGAATTTTTTATATTTTTTATCAATTTTAAAGTTTTTTCATAAATATCAAAAAAACCTTCTCTAATATCAAAAGGTGGATCAAGATATAAAATAACATCTTCTTTAGAATTTTGAATAATTTGAGGGGTTTTTTTAAAGGTATCATCATTAAAGCAAATGGTATTTTGATCAATGTTGGAAGCATTTTTTAAAGCGATTTCATAAGCTTTTTTATCTTTTTCTATGGCATAGCTTTTTAAGCAACCATTACTTCTTGCCTCTAATGCCATTAAAGCGCTTCCTCCAAAGGCTTCTATAAAAACCTTATCTTGCAAAGAAAAACGCAAAACATTAAAAACACAAGATTTTACTATGCTTTTGGTACTTCTTGTGGTATCTAGACTAGGAAGTAAAATTTTTTTACCTTTATAAATTCCGCTTTCTATGGTGGTGTAAATTTTTTGAGTTTGTTTTTTTTCTTCTTTGTAATTTTTTAAAAAATCTTTTACACTTTGATATTCTTGTGTTTTATGCATTATTATTTTCTTCTTTAATAAGATTTTTTAACTCTGTTTTGTAAAGATCAAATATCGCATCGATTTTTTCATGACTTTCCTGACGTAGTTGCTCTAAAATAGCTTCACATTTTTGATTCATAAGTTTTTTCTCACGCATAGCAATCTTATAAGCAATACTTTGCAAACTTGCATTAAAATCATTTAAAGCATTTAGTAACTCTTCTATACTAAAAGGTTGGGTTAGGAAATTGGATTTTTTATTGATGATAAATTGTGGTTTTTGTGTGTTGATTTTTTCATCGCAGACTAAAAAATCACAGTCTTTTTTTAAGACTAAAAAATCCTTCAGTGCGATTTCTAAAGTTTTTTCTAAAATTAAATCTTTACATTCAAGAGCGATTTTCATTGATTAAACTCACTTTTAATTTGTGTTTTTTTAAAGTATATGGTACTATACCTAGGGCTAAATTTGCAAGCTCTGCAAAACTTAAAATATAAAAATCTTCAAAATTTCTATTTGAAATAGCTTGTAATTCTTTATAGCACTTGTCAAACATATAAAAAGAATAAAAATCCTCAACTACTAAAAAATCACAACCACTATCATAAGCATCTAACATTGTAGCAGCAGCACTTTTGAAAGCTAGCTCAGCATTTAAATTTAAAAATCCATAGCCACAGCTTTTGTATTTCCTTTCAAAGTCTATGACATTTGCTTTAAGTATTTTAGCAAGTTCTAAAGAAAAATTTGCATTAGAAAATCCTTGATAAACACCTATATTAAATTGCCCAAAAAAATGTTTAATGTGTTCTTGTTTAAGATGCTTTAAAAAAACTTCTGGAGCATATTGAATTTTTTCAATTTTACTCATAATTTCATAAGAGCTGTATTCGCAAGCTAAGATATTATCTTCATTCATCATTCTTGAATACTCATTTAGTATTTCTTTTGGATCATAATCAATAATAAAATAATTTTTACCCAAAGGCTTTTCACATAAAGCGCTTTGAACTCCAACTTTATCTAAAGCATCTTTGATGATATCAAAATAACAAAATAAATCATTATTGCTATTAGTATAAATTTTATACATTTTAATTCCTTAAAAAATACTTCTTGCAAGGCCTGATTTTACAAGCATTACTTTTAATTCTTTAATATAAGATTCATAATCAAGTTCATTTGATGAAATAAAATTTTTAAATTTAGTATGATAGTAAATTCCTTTTTCTTCATCTGAGACTAATTTTAAAAATTGCGGTGCTTTTTCTGGATATTTAAGCAACATCTTATAGGCAAAGATAAAAAAACTATCGCCAAGATATTCAGGTAAAAATTCTCTAATTTCACTTGTATAATATAAAAAGTCATATTGTTTATAAAGTTCTATATCGTGTATATCAATAAGTCCTTTAAAAAGTTCGAGTTTTTCTAAAAAATCACTTTTGTCCATGATTAAATCTTTGGTTGCTCTTTTGGTGTCAAGTGGTTCTATGATGAGTTCTTTTCCAAAATTTTCAATGATATTACTTAAATCTCTTCGTTGTCTAAGGGCGACTTGGTTGATTTTAATGCAACTTTCTGGATTTTCTTCAAAGTCAAAATATATATCATCTTTTTTCACTTGCACTAAAATATCATAAACACTTTTAAAATTTTTACTATCATAAACATAAGGTTTATAATAAGCTAAATAATCACTATCTTTATCAAAACGAAAAATTCTTAAAGTTATTTGCATATTTTATCCTTGGTATTATTTTTCATTATATACATTTTAAACTTATAAAAATTTAATTATTATATAAAATTAAAAGCTTTTTGTATAAAATATTCACATGGATAAAGAAAAAAATATTATCAATGCCTTTGCTAATCCTATCAATGGAGATGATGGGGCAATCATCGATGGATATTGTTATTCTAAAGATTTATTTTGCGAAGATGTGCATTTTAAGCGTTCTTGGATGAGTTTAGAGCAAATTGGAGCAAAGGCTATGCTTGTTAATATTTCTGATGCAATTACTATGAATGCTACACCAAAATACGCTCTTTTAGGACTTTCTTTGCCAAAATGTTTAGAAATGAAACAAGTTAAAGCTTTGCAAAAAGGTTTGTTGGATAGTGCAAAAGAATTTGGGGTGCAAATTATAGGCGGAGATACCATAGCAGATAATAAAATCAATATTAGTATAACTATTATTTCTAAAGTAAATAAAAAGGCTATTTTTAGAAAAGGTTTAAAAAAAGGAGATTTGTTTGCTTTTAGTGGGAAGTTAGGTGAGAGTTTAAAAGGTTTAAATATTTTATTTCGCGGTGGAAAATTGCATTCTAAACATCGTTTTATAAAACCTAGTTTGAGACAAAATTTTTTTTACGATATAGCAAAAAAAGTTAGAGTAAGTATGGATATTTCAGATGGTTTAAATAAAGACTTATCAAGAATGTTGTTTCAAAATCAACTTAGTATAAAATTCCTTAAAAAATTAGATAAATTTAGCTTAAATAGTGCAGAAGAATATGAAATTTTATTTGCTTTTGATAAAAAACATAAAGCATTTATACAAAATATGGCAAAAAAGCATAGAATTAAACTAAATATTTTTGCAAAAACAACAACAGGAAGGTATAAATTTTATGGAAGAGAACATCATTTTTAAACCCTTATATACTTTAAAACATAGCCCGATAGATGTGTATTTTTCAAAAAATAGCAATGATTTTGTAGTAAGAGAAAAGCCTTTATATGAATTTAGTGGCAAAGGTGAACATTTAATTTTGCATATACAAAAAAAAGATCTTAGTACTAGCGAGGCTTTGAGAATCTTAAGTGAGCAAAGCGGTGTTAAAATGAAAGATTTTGGCTATAGCGGTTTAAAAGATAAACAAGGTTTAACTTTTCAATATATTTCTATGCCTAAAAAATTTGAAGAGAACTTAAGAAATTTTAAATATGATAAGATGAAAATTTTAGAAACTTTTTATCATGATAATAAACTTAGAATAGGGCATTTAAAAGGAAATTCATTTTTTATAAGATTAAAAAAAGTTTCAAAAGTAGATGCTTTAAAAATAGAACAAGCTTTTAAAAATATCCAAAAACAAGGTTTTGCTAATTATTTTGGATATCAACGTTTTGGCAAATTTCAAGATAATTTTTCACAAGGACTAGAAATTTTAAAAGGCAAAAAAATCAAAAATAAAAAAATGCAAGAATTTTTAATTTCTGCTTTTCAAAGCGAGCTTTTTAATAGATATTTGAGCAAAAGGGTGGAATTGTCACATTTTATTAATGACTTTAGTGAAAAAGAAATAAAGCAAATTTATGGTTTAGAAAAAGAAGAAATCAAAAGTTTAAAAAATCAAACACAGTTTTTTAAGCTTTTAAAGGGCGAAGTTTTAGGACATTATCCTTTTGGTAAATGTTTTATATGTGAAGATTTATCAAGTGAAGTAGAAAGATTTAATCAAAAAGATATTAGCGCAATGGGTCTTTTAATAGGCTCTAAAGCTTATGAAGCAAATGAAGGTCTAGCTAAAAAATTAGAAGATGAGATTTTTTCTTTTGCATATGAGTTTAAAGATAAAATGCAAGGTTCAAGGCGCTTTATGTGGTCTTATTTACAAGATTGTAAAAGTTATTATGATGAAGAAAAAGCTCATTTTACTTTGGAGTTTTTCTTGCAAAAAGGCTCGTATGCCACGGTGGTTCTGGAGGAAATTTTGCACACAGACATCTTTGAACAAACACATAATATATAATTTTAAAATTGATATTGAGTATCAGTTAAAATTTATCTTTTATAAATTATAATAACAATTATCATTTTTATAAAAAGGAAAGCTCAATGTCAGTTTTGGTTATCGGAGCAGATGAAATAACTCCAATTAAGGCAGTTTTAACAAACCTAGGTGCAAAAAATATAGAGCATTGGGATGCTAGAAATGAAAATAGGGTAAATAGAAAACCCATTCCACAAAATACTGAATGTATAGTTATGCTGACTAGTTTTTTAAATCATAATACTATGAAAAAAATCAAAACAGAGGCAAAAAAACGCAATATACCTTTGGTTTGTGCTAAACGCAGTGTGAGTTGTGTTTATTGCGAGTACTGTAAAGTTTTTGGACTTGATCAAGCTTATGAGTGTGCAAAGAAGGCTTAGTGTATGTTTGGGTTTAATGAAAAAGAGGATTTTATACCTAAAATATTTAGAGATTTAGAGCAAAAAAGTATTAATTATATTTTTTTAAATTTATATAATTCCTTGGTTGAAGATGATCTAAAAATACCTTATGTCTATGCAAAACAAGCTGGCTGTTTAAGAAATATTTTTGAGTTAAAAATTCAAAATATGAGCGCAGAAAGAACTTTGAGATTTAGTAAAGTAAAGCAATTTTGTCCATATTCTCATAAAATCATCAAAGCATATAAAGAAGGAAATTTAAATAAATTAGAGCTTGAAGCAAAGAAACCAAAATATGCTTTAGCTAAATTAATACAAAATGTGTTTTTATCATCTATTTTTATTTTACCTTTGCAAGTTGCTTTTGAGGTTTTTGTATATGATAAAATTTGCAAAAGCAATACAAAATCTAAGATAAAGCTTGAAAAAAACATTATTATCATCAATGAAAAAATGGCAGTTATGCCTTTATTTTATAAAGATAGTGATAAAGATGTAGAGCTTGCTTTACAATTTATAAAAGATAATTCTTTTGAAAGATTTTATATTGTGTATCCAAGAAATAAAAATTTCACTCAACATAAAGAAATAAGACATAATTTATGTGAAAATAACAAAACTTTGCTAAAATTAGTTCCCTATACTATTAATAATCAAATTTTAAGGAGATGTTAAATGTCAATAGCAGTAATTTATGGTAGCTCTATGGGTAATACTGAAAGTGCGGCAAATATGATTGCTCAAAAAATGGGAATTTCTGATGTATTAAATATCGCAGATATTGATGCAGAAAAAATTAATTTTTATGATAAATTAATTTGTGGTACTTCTACTTGGGGAAGCGGAGATTTTCAAGATGATTGGGATGGTTTTGATTTTTCAGCTTTAAATCTTAGTGGCAAAACTGTTGCAGTTTTTGGTATGGGAGATAGTGAAAGCTATTCAGATACATATTGCAGTGCTATGGGTAAACTTGCTCAAGCTTTAAAAGCAGCAGGTGCAAATTTAGTAGGCGCTGTTTCTACAGGTGGTTATACTTTTGAATCAAGTGAAGCCGTAGAAGGCGATAAGTTTGTAGGACTTGCGTTAGATAATGATAATCATGAGGATTTAACTGAAAGTAGAATTGATGCTTGGTTAGAGCAAATCAAACCTTCTTTTTCTTAAATATTAGATGCCTTTAGGCATCTAATATAACTTAGAATTTTCTTTTTTTAGTTTCACTTAATATATCTTGTGCTAAAGAATCTACTTCATTAGCAATAGCATTAGTTCTTATAGCTGTTTGAGAGTTTTGTTGTGTGAGCTTTTCTATAGTAGCAACTGGCTCATTGATTTGACTAATGTCATTTGCCTCTTCTTTGATAGAATCTCCCATATCACTTATAGATTGAGCTAAGATATTAGTATTGGCTTCTATTTCACCTAAAGACTTTTGAGTTCTTTCTGCTAGATTTCTAACTTCTTCGGCAACAACAGCAAAGCCACGTCCATGTTCTCCTGCGCGTGCAGCTTCAATAGCAGCATTTAATGCAAGGAGATTAATTTGTTCAGCTATATCTGAAATCACCGTAGTAACACTTTTGATATCATTGCTTTGTTTTACTACATCTTGTGCTTTAATGGAAATTTCACTCATAGCTGAGAGTTCATTTGCTCTAAAGCTCTTGCGCTTTCTTGTAGCGATGAGGTTTGATGTGTGGCATCATTGGTAAGTTCTTGCATGCTTTGCTTGAGCGCCTCAGCTTTTTGGTTTAACAATTCACCTTGATTAAGTGATTGGGAGAGCATATTTTTAATTTCATTTCCTAGTGCATTGATTGCTTTTTCTACATCGCCTTTTGGTGTGTTGATAGCTGCTGTAAAATCTAAATGTTTGTAGCTATCAAATACAGCTTGAATTTCATTTAAATCACGACCTATTTTTGTTTGCAAGGTGGTAAGCATTTTGTTTAAAACTTCTATGAGTTCTTGAATTTGCGGATTATTAGCATGAGAGCTAATGTGTAAATCAAGCTCACCTGTTTCTATTTTTCTAGCAACATTTACAGATTCTTCAATAGCTTTTGCATCTTTACTTAACGCCTCTTTAATAATTTCAATGTTCTCATTGATTTCATCAGCCATTTTTCCAAATTCATCTTGAGTTTTAAGTTTAATAGGATGAGAATGAGCGTCTTTGTGATTTAGATAGTTAAAGAAATTATGTAATCCCGAAGAAATAATTGCAATAGGTTTAAGATTATATGAAATAATCATTCTAATAAATATCAAGGTTATAAAAATAGCAATTAGAGAGATAATAATTTGTTCCATTAGTGTTTGTTTGGCTGCATCACTATAAAAATCATAATCAGCTATAGAGCAAATAGTGTATTTTGGATTAATACTGCCATTACAAATTAAAGCCTTGGTTCCTTCTTCCATAGTTTGAACTTTAAAAATATCTTTAGAAAGGGTCTTGTTTGCACCTTCAGGTGTTTTAAAGTAGCTTGAAATAATATCTTTACTAATGTCTGTTGAAGTTAAAATTCTAGATGAGTCAGTGTGAAAAAGATAAGTTCCATCATGAGCTAAAACCGCTGCATGTGAATAAGGTGTTTTGCCTATGGCTAACTTCTTCTGAGAATTTTTTCAAATCATAATCAGCTGCAACAACGCCTATAACTTTACCATTTTCCATAATAGGGCTGGCATAAGAAATAGTAGGTTTTTTCATACTAGATGATATATAAGGTTCTGTAACAACTAGCTCTCTTTTTTCTTTAGCTTCTTTGTACCACCCTCTAGCTCTAGGATCATATCCGCTTTCTGGAGTTTGATTGTTGCCATTGGATCTAAATATTTTACCATCTTCAAAGCCTACATAGGTTAAATCAAAACCCAAAGAATCTCCTATGGATTTTAGTAAACTAGTGTATTGCTCTGGGGTTAGATTGTTTTTATTTTCTTTAATGTATTTTGTTAAAGAATTGATCACATTACGTCTATCACTTGCATATAAATCAAATCTTTTACCAATATCAAAAGCAACTTTTTGTTGAAACTGAACTAGTAGTGTATGGCTATTGGATTTAGATTAACATGGTTAAAAAACCAAAACACATAGCAATACTACAACAAAAATACAGACCAAAAAAGGCTATTTTATTGGAAAAATTTCCCAGTAGATACTTCTTTAGCGATGAGAGCATTTTTTCTCCTTGAAAAAGTCAATATAGGACTCTATGATTATAATAGTTTATAAGATTTTATTGAAAATATTTAAAATTTTATAAAAAATATTTATTTTTATTAAAAAATATTATATTGCGAAATATTTTTAAATAAAAAATTCTAATTTTTTGGAGAGTAGAATTTTATTGTCAGTGTATTTTGCCCATTGTATATTTAAAGCAAAAATATAAGCATTAGCAAATTTTGCAAAAGGAAATCTCTCATAATATATTTTTTCTTGTTCTATGGTGGCTTTTTGAAAAAGAGCTTTAATTTGCACTCCTTTAATGAGATTAATAATGTTTGTATCTAGCGCTATATTAACTGCCACTTTAGAGGCTTTATAAGCAAGTTGAATATGTTTGGTGTGCTCTTCACTGGCAAAAATTAAAGCTAAATTTTTATCATCAAAAGCATAATAACAGCTTGCACAATATACTCCACCATCCTCATCAAGCATACTTAAATTTAAAAGTTTTTGTGAATGGATGAAATTTTTAATTCTTTCATCCATTGTTACTAGCTTTAAGTTTTAAAATTTTTTGATAACTTAAGTGAGTTAAAAAAATTACATAAAATACTTGTAAAAATAAACCGAGTAAAGGTATGCTTGATAAAGCAAAAAAGATCAAAGTGATAATTTTGAAATACAAAGGTGATGAGTTTTTATAAAAATCATCAAAATTGCTTTTATCTAAGACATTGCTTAACACATCTAATAATAAAAGTTTGTGAAATAAATAATAAAATACTCCATAATAAATCACAATGCTAACAAAAGGTATAATCAATAAGAAAGTAGCTACTACAAACAATACGCATGAGATGAGTATAAATTTGAATGTTTTTAGTAAAACTTCTAAAGAATTTACTTCTTTTTGTATAGAATGGTTGTAATATTTTTGATTAATTTTTTTGACTATATAAGGAGTTAAAAAAGAAATTATTAACATAGTAAAAAATACTGAGGCAAATACTACTATGAAAAATCCACCTATGGTACTTAAAAATGCAAGTGAAAATTGCACTATGGAAAAGCTAAAAAACCAAGCCATAAAAGAACCACTAACTACATCTTCTATGTAAGAAAAGAATATATCATAACTATAATATACAAGTAAGGCAAAAAGAAATAAACTAATTAAAAATGGCAAGAGAGAAAATTTTAAAAAAGGCTTGCTAAGAAAATCTTGCAAGCTTAGATATAATATACTCATTTAATTTGATTGTAATTTTCTTGAAGTTTTTGATAAATTTTTTTATAATCTAGTGTTTCTTTTAAAATTTGATTTAAAACTTCATTATCTTCTGTGCCATTCCATGTTTTTTTATAGCTGCCTTCTTTGTAGCCGTTTTCTTGTCTGAATTGATTTAATATATTTTTTCCAATATAGGTTTTATAAAGCTCAAAGAAATTTAAACCACATTTTCTAGCTAAAACAAAATACACGCTTAAAAGTTCACCTAAATCATAATCAAATCCACTGCATTTATGAATAATAAGTTCAATATCATTTAAAATTCCATAAATATCTGCTTCACTTGGATTAGAAGTTTCTTTGCAAAAATCATCAAAAAAAGTTACAGAAGAAACTTCTTCTGCTATGAAGTTTTTATCATCGATTTGTTTTTCTTTATATTCTTCTAAAATTAAACTTAAAATAAAATGCCATATATCCACTATTTCAATGCGTACATTATCCCAGTTTGCAGGAGTATGTATGCTTTTCCAATGTTTCCAAGCAAAAGAATCAATAAGCTCAGCACACTCCATATAAATACATCTTCTAAAACTAATTAATTTGCCTTCTTTAGTATAGCCGTTTTCCCAACCTATACCATTGGTCTCATCATTTAGTTTTTGCTGGAGTTCTAGCATGCTTTTTAAAATATCTTTTACTTCCATGTTATTTCCTTTTTTAAGCATAAAATCCAAATTCTTTATTATCTTCTTCTTTTTGTTCTTTTTGTTTGTTGTATTGTTCCCAAATTTCTTCTAATAATTTAGCACTATCTTGAAAAATTTGCTTTTTAATATCTTCAAGATCAGTTTTATTTATTTCTTTGTTTAAACTCTTATCCATGGTGTTAAACAATTCGTGCAAAGTAGCTTTTTTATGTTCTTCATTTTTTGGTTCAGGTAAAGCATTGCCAATTTTCATTGCAGTGGTGATAAGCTCTTTTGGTTTTAAAGTTCCTATTCTTGAGTTTTTCATAAATTCATCGATTTGAGGTTGTACTTTAGCTACTGCTTCTTTTATTTCTTCTATTTCTTCTTGTGAAAGTTTGGTTCCATTATATGAGAATGAAAAACCAAATTGATTTCTAAGGCTTAAAGAGGCCGAATTACCATCTTTGTCTAATTTAGCCTCTTTTTTATCATACATAGAAAAAGAAAGATGATTACCATTTTTTGTTTTAATATCCATAGAAAAATTTTGAGAATTATAACTAGAAATTTGCATAACATTCCTTTCAAGTCAAGATAAAGCTATATCGTCAAAATAACTCAATCTTAAACAAATTTGCAAAGTTTTTATACTTTGCAAATTTCAAATATTAGGGAGATAAATATTTTAACATTAAGTCTTTAAATGCTCGTTAAATCCCAAAATAATTTTAATAATTTTTCATTTTTTGTACATATTAAAATTTGCTTTTTATTGTGTGTTTTTTTGCATGCTTTTAAAGCTTGTTTTAAATGTTCTTTTAAAGAAAAAATCAACCCAAAGGCAATGGCTTCTTTATCTAAGCCACCTAAAATATAAATCAAAGGCATACGCATAGATTTAGAAACATCAAGTTTTGCTTGCTCATTAATTGTGGTTTTAAAATCAAATTTGCTAGGATGTTTAAACTTATAAGCTAAAGCAAGATCTAAAAACTCATCTAAATGGTTTAATTTTTTTCCGCTAATAAATGGATAGATAAAATAAAATAAATCTAAGATATTATTGCTAATTTTGCTTTCATCATCATAATTTTCTTGTATAAAATCATAATATGTTTTAAATTGCTCTTGGTAATTTTGCACTAAAGTCATAGCCATTTTGGTTTTTGCAAAATTATTTAAAAAAACTTTAGGATTAGCTTCAAAACTAAAATCTAAAAAATTAATCTTTATATCATTTAGATAAAAAATCCCACTAGCATTACTTTCTAAATCTAGTAAAATATTATCTGAATTAAGCTCATCGATAGAACTATTATGGACTATTTTATCATCTAATATAATAGAAAAATCATTATAAGCAAATTCATTACTCATAGGTTTTTCATAAAAACCAAAATCATCCCAAAAATTTTCTTCACTACAAGCAATGCATCCATGTCCTGCAGCTACTGGCCAAGAGGTTTTGGAGTTAAATTTAACCTTAGGGCAATTATTGTAAGCATAAGGTCCTTTACAACCTACCTTAAAAAGACAATAGCCTTGTTTTATATTCTCATCATCAAAACTTTGAGCAAAATTTCCTGCTTCAAATTTAGCCTTTCTTTCACATAAATCATGCAAGCATTTTCCATAAAGGGCTAAAGGTCTATTTTGTTCATCTAAAGCCATATCCTGCTCAAATAATATATAAAAACAAAGTGCTGCGATGATATTTACATCGCTTGGAGGACAACCTGGTATATTGATTACTTTTTCTTCTAAGACTTTAGAAATTCCTATGCTTTTGGTAGGATTTGGATGCGCAGCTTGAATTCCTCCATAGCTTGAACAAGTCCCCATAGCAAAGATTGTTTTAGCATTTTTAGCACATTTTTGTAAAATTTCATATCCATTTTCACCATGTGCTCCTATGGTTAAATAAAAAGGATCTATAGCACAAACCCCACCTTCAACAGCTAAAAGAAAATCTTTTTTTTCTAAAATTTCTTCTAGATGTGATTCTGCTTGATGTCCGCTTGCGCTCATAAAGGTTTCATGATATTCTAAAGAAATAAAATCAAAAATTAAATCCAAAAAATCAGGCAATGAAGTTCTAAGCAAACTTTCACTACACCCTGTGCATTCGCTTAAATGAAGCCATATAAGGCTAGGTGGGGTGTGAAGTTGAAAATATCTATGTGCCAAAGGGCTAAAATCATTTGGTAAACCTAAAATTTTAATAATAGAATTTACAGCCTCTAATGAGATATTTTTTTCTTCTTTGTGTGAGTTTTCCAATAGAGCGATTTTATGCTCTAATATGCTTTTTAATTCTTCATTGCTTAAAGACATTTTTTAACCTTTAGCTATTTGTATCATATTTAAAAAATCATTTGCATTTAATGCAGCCGAACCTATTAATACTCCATCACAATTTTTTAAAGCGCAAATTTCTTTAACATTGCTTTGATTAACACTTCCACCATATAAAAGCTTAGCGTTGGTAAATTCTCTTAAAAAATTAAGTATAGTGTTAATATCATCAAGATTGGCACTAACTCCTGTGCCTATAGAATAAATAGGTTCGTAAGCTATGATAAGTTTTTTATAAGATAAGTCAATATTTTCAATTTGTTTTTTTAAAAAATCCAAACTTTTGTTAGCATTTTTAGTTTCTAAACTTTCGCCTATACAATAAATGATATTAAAATCAAGATTTTTTGCAAAATCAAATTTAGCCCTTAAAAAGCTTTCATCTTCACTTAAAGCTCTTCTTTCAGAATGGCCTATTAAAACACTTTTGATACTAAATTCTTCCAAGTGAATTTTACCTATTTCTCCAGTATACGCTCCATTTTCACAAGGGTAGAAATTCTGCGCGCCTTGTTGGAAGGAAAAATTGTCTTTTAAGAAAGCTACACTAGGAGGGAAGATGAAAACTTCATCTTCTTTGTTTAAGTTTTGGTTTAATTTTTGAGCGTAAAGTTCAAAGCTTGATCTTGTGTGATTGCACTTTAAATTTGCTGCAAAAATCATTCATTATCCTTTATAGTCAAAGGTTTTACACCAGGAAGTTCTTTTCCTTCTATAAGTTCTAATGATGCTCCACCGCCAGTTGAAATGAAAGTCATCTCATCAGCATCACCTGCTCTTGCTACAACATCAGCAGTATCGCCACCACCTATTACAGTTGTTGCATGAGATTCGCTAATATAATGGCTCATTTTAATGCTACCTTTTGAGAATTTATCGATTTCAAAAACCCCCATAGGTCCATTCCACCATATAGTTTGAGCATCAGAAAGTGCTTCTTTAAACAATCTTACACTAGCAGGACCTATATCAAGCCCCATCCAACCTGCGGGAATTTCTTGTACAGGAGTATATTTCATTACTGCTTCTTGAGAGCAAGTTTGTGCTGCTGTAACATCCACAGGAAGATAAATTTTTACACCTAGATTTTTACCTTTGAGTAAGATTTTATTTGCTTCTTCAATTAAATCTTCTTCTAAAAGAGAATTTCCTATATCATAACCTTGAGCTTTTAAGAAAGTAAAGGCCATACCTCCACCTATGATAAGCTTATCTACTTTTGGAAGTAAGTTAGTCAAAGCTTGTAGTTTTCCGCTTACTTTAGAGCCACCTACTACCGCCACAAAAGGACGCGCAGGGTGTTTGATGAGATTACTTGCAAACTCGATTTCTTTTTGGAGTAAAAAGCCTGCACCTTTGTGTGTATTGTCAAAGTATTTAGTGATAGCTTCAACACTAGCATGAGCTCTATGACAAACCCCAAAAGCATCGTTAATATAAACATCGGCCATAGAAGCAAGTTCTTTGGCTAAATTTTCATCATTCTTAGTTTCACCCTTTTCAAAGCGTAAATTTTCTAAAAGTAAGATTTCACTCGGCTTTAATTCACTAGCTTTTTTCTTTGCATCTTCACCTATAACATCTTTAGCCATGATAACATCTTTAGCCATTAAACGTGCAAGTCTTTTTGCAACCGGCTCTAAAGAATATTTTGAAGCTATTTCTTTTGGGCGCCCTAAATGTGAAGCTAAAATAACTGCACAACCATTATCTAAACAATATCTTATGGTAGGGATAGCTGAGCGAATACGACGATCATCAGTAATATTTAAAAACTCATCTTGAGGAACATTAAAATCACATCTTATAAATACTTTTTTCTTTGCAAGATCAATATCTTTAATCGATAAAATACTACTCATCTTAAGCCTTTGCTACGAATACTGCCATATCTACTAAACGAGAAGAATATCCCCATTCATTATCATACCAAGCAACCACTTTAACAAAATCATCACAAATTACTTGAGTTAAATCACTTGCTACAATTGCACCATAAGAGCAAGTTATAAAATCACTTGAAACTCTTTCTTCATCATCAACCAATAATATACCTTTTAAATTACTAGCAGCTGCTTTTCTAAAGGCTTCGTTGATTTCTTCTTTACTTGCTTTTTTCTTTAAAGTTGCAGTTAAATCCACAGTTGATACATCAGCTACAGGTACACGCATGCTTTGACCATGTAATTTTCCATCAAGTTCAGGCATAACAAGTTTCATAGCTTTTGCTGCACCAGTTGAAGTAGGGATGATATTTTGAGCAGCAGCACGTGATCTTCTTTTATCTCTTGCTTTTGCATCAATAATGCTTTGTCCGTTTGTGTAGGCATGAATAGTTGTCATTAAACCTTTTTCTATGCCAAAATTATCTTGTAAAACTCTACAAATTGGACCTAAACAATTAGTAGTACAGCTTGCATTTGAGATGATGTTTTCGCCTTTGTACTCGTGAGCATTTACCCCTAAAACATAAGTTGGAGTTTTGTCTTTTGCAGGTGCACTCATGATAACTTTTTGCACCCCATGATCTAAAAATCCTTGACATTTTTCCATAGTTAAGTGTGCACCAGTACATTCTAAAACAATTTGTGCGCCATATTTTGCAAAGTCTAAATCTGCTACATTTCTACTTTTTAAAACTTTTATTCTTTTATTATCAATTATTAAATCATCACCATCATTTTCAACACTACCATCATATACCCCATGAACAGTGTCATATTTGAAAAGATATTTAGTAAGTTCTATATCAGTAGTATCATTAATCGCTACAAGTTCGATATCATCACGCTTCATAATAATTCTTGCAACACATCTTCCAATGCGTCCAAAACCATTTATTGCAACTTTTACAACCATTTTCATTTCCTTTTTATGATTAAGTAGGTAAAATTCTACTAAAAAAAGGTTAAATTTTAATGAAAATCGCACTTTTTGGTGGCAGTTTTGATCCACCTCATTTAGGGCATAATGCTATAGTCTTTAATGCGCTAGCAAATTTAGAGCTTGATAAGCTTATTATTATGCCAACTTTTATTAGCCCCTTTAAGCAAGAATTTACCGCAAATGAACAAAGACGCTTAAAATGGTGTGAGATGATTTGGGGAGGTTTAGAAAAAGTTGAAATTTGTGATTTTGAAATAAAAAAACAAAGACCTGTACCTAGTATAGAAAGTGTTGATTTTTTGTACAAACAATATGAAATTTCTAAATTTTATCTTATTTTGGGAGCTGATCATTTACAAAGTCTTGAAAAATGGCATGAATTTGAAAGATTGCAAAATTTGGTAGAATTTGTTGTAGCTAAAAGAGATGGTATTTTTATACCAAAACATTTTAAAACCTTAGATACTAAAGTAGATATCTCTTCTTCTTTTATAAGAGAAACCTTGCAAACATCACAAGTTTGTGAGCAAATCAAAGAAGAAGTTAAGCTTTATTATTCTAAATTTAAAAATATTTAACAAAAGGAAAATAATGCAAGAAAGAATTAATAATATAGTGCAAATTTTAGATGATAAAAAAGCAGATTTAATAGAAACTTTTGATATGCAAGATAAGGATTATTTTGTCAAATTTGTAGTGATTGCTACTACTATGGGGGAAAGACATGCGCTTTCTTTGATTGATGATTTAAAAACTAATCTTAAAAACAAGGGTGAAGAGTTTTTAAATATAGAAAGTAGTGAAGAATGGACTGTACTTGATTTAGGTGATATTTTGATTCACTTAATGAGTGAAACTTATAGAGCAAAATATAATATAGAAGAATTTTTAAAAAGTTTAAACAAAGAAAATCAAAACTAGGAAATAAAATTGGATAATTTAATTACTGAGTTATCAGATTTAGCTAAAGAATATTTTGAAAATTCAGAATTTGAAAAATGTGACGAAGTCTTAAGTGAGCTTATAGCTTTTTGTAAAGGTGAAGTTACACTAGCGCAAGATGGTAAAGTGATTTTTATAGATGATGAGGATAAACATCGTTTGCTTTTAGAGGCTTATCATAATAGAGCGTTTTGTAGATTTAATTGCTTGAAATTTCAAGAAGCGCTTGAAGATGCAACTATAGCTGTAGAATTTGATTCTAGTAATGTATTTTTGTTTAATCTTTTGGGTCTATGTAATTTTAAGTTAGATTTATTACAAGAAGCGCTTTTAGCTTTTAATAAAACTATAGCGTTAGATAATGCATATTATTTAGCATATTTTAACAGAGCTAGGGTTTATATACTTTTAGATGAACATGCAAAAGCTTTAAAAGATTTGCAAATTTGTATTGATTTAGCTCCAGAATATTATATTGCTTATTACACCAGAGCTATTGCCTTGCTTAGTGTTGATCCAAAACAAGCTTTGATTGATTTTAAAAAATCTCAAGATTTAGGCTTTGAATCCTCGCAGATTTTTTATTATCAAGGGGTAGCTTATGAGAATTTAGAAGATTATCAAAAAGCTATAGAATTTTTTACCAAGATGATTGAGCAAGATGAGAGTTTTGCTGATGCGTATTATAAAAGGGCTAATAATAAACGCAAGGTTGATGATTTAGAAGGAGCTTTGCAAGATTGCTTAAAATCTATTGAACTAGACAGTGAAAATGCAATGGCGTACTTAATTTTGGGACATATTTATAAAGACTTAAAAAAGATAGAATTATCAATAGATGCTTTTAAAAAATCAATCGAATTAGATGAAAATTTGCAATATCCATGTTTTGCATTGGCTGGGATTTTGTATGATTTAGAAGATTATGAGCAAGCTTTGAAGTATTATGATAAAACAATTGAGCTTTATAAAGAATATGCCCAAGCATATATTAATAGAGGCAATACTAAAATCAATCTAAAAATGATTGAAGAGGCTATAGAGGATTTTGATTTAGCAGCTAAATATTATCAAGAAAGAGCAAAAAAGCATGATTTTACTCCATCGGAATTAGCAGAACTTGAACACGCTGTTCCTTATGGCTTTTATCATTTAGGTAATAGTTTGTATGATATAGACAAATATGATGAAGCATTGGTAAGTTATGAAAAAGCTTTAAAATATCAAAAAGAATATCCCAATGTTTTTTTTAATAGGGCTTATTTAAAATCTGATCTTGAAAAATATGAAGAGGCTCTAGAAGATAGTGAACTAGCTGTTAAATATTATAAAAAGCAAAATAATACTCAAGATTATGCTAAATCTCTTTCTCAAAGAGCTTGGATTAAAAGTAGACTTGAAAGATTTCAAGAAGCTATGGATGAATATAATGAGCTTATAAAAACATATAAAGATTATATTGATTTAAAAGATGTATTATTTGAAAGGGCATATTGTGCAAAAGAGCTTGAATCTTATGAAGAATTAATAGCTTATTGTAATGCAGCACACAAGGTGGATAAAAATAATCTTAAGCTTTATTTTTGGCGAGGAATTGCTAAATATAATTTAAGCTTAGAAGAAGAAGCTATAGAAGATTTAAACAAGGCTTTAAAAATTGATAAAAACCATAATGGTGCAAAGTATTATAAAGGACTTTGTTATGAAGATCTTTATATGTTTGAAGAGGCTATAAAATGTTATGATAGCGTGATTTTAAGTAACGAAGAAGATGATGAGTCGTATTTTCATAGAGCAAAATGCAAAAGAAATCTTGAAAAATACAATGAAGCTTTAAAAGATATCAATGAATGCTTAAAAATAATTGATGATATTGGAGAATATTGGATAGAAAAAGCACAAATTTTAAGCTTTTTAGGAAAATATGATGAAAGCTTTGAAGCGGCAAAAAAAGCAAGTGAACTTGAACCAAAATCATATGAGTGTTATCATTTTATGGGTGCAGTTAAAGTATATTTGCAAGATTTTAAAGAGGCTATAAAATATCTTAATATGGCTTTAAATTTAGATGATAGTGAAAATTGGACACATTATTATAAGGCAGAGTGTTTAAGAAATTTAGGTGATTTTCATGATGCATTGCAATGTTATGAAGATTGTTTAAAGATAGTAAATGAAAATACCGATGCTTTGGTGGGAAAAATTCAGTGTTTAGAAGAGTTAAAAGAATACGAACAAGCTTTGGAGTGCACTAAAGAATTATTAAAACTTGATGAAGAAAATGAGTTTGCATTAAAAAATCAAGATATTTTAATGCAAAAATTAAAGCAGCAAAATAAAAAATGGTGGCAAATTTGGAATTAAACTATAGTTTGTTGATATATTCTTCAATCTCTTTTTTGATTTTGTCTTTTTTGTCTTTTAAAGCTTGTTTTTTATTTTTATACTCTGTTTTACTCATATAATCTTTTTGTTTTTTTAATTCTTTTAACTCTTGTTCGATTTTTTCTATCTCTTGCTCTTTAAATTTTTTGGCCTCTAATTTTTTATCATAAAAAAGAGGATCTTTTGCACAATCTGCTTGAACTTCTTTTAAGGCTAATTCTAAGCTTAAAGCTTTTTCTTGATGATTATAATTTTTAGCATAAGCTATTTCTTTTTGAATTTGCTCTATTTTAACTTCACATTGTGTGGAAAATGCAAATGAGCAAAGTGTAAGTAAGAATAACAACTGTTTCATAGTTTAAACCTTTCTTTTTTGATATTTTAGTTTATTATATTAAATAATTTATTTGCTGTTTTTAATAAAAACATGAGTTTTAAAAAAAGTTATTTGACCTTTTATGTTAATATTAAATTCTAAAGGGATAAAAATCAAAGATGAGTTATTGTTAAGTTTGTAGCTTAATTGCGAATTTTTCTGGTAGTTTTTTAAGACTTTGTCAAAATTTTCAAGTTTTAAAAGTTCTTTTTCTTGAAGTAAAAAATACAAGGTATTATCATCAATCTTCATAAAATATTTAAATTCACTTGTATTAGCAATAAAATCAAATAATACTTCATCATAATTTTCTTTTAATTTGGAGTATTTTGGATGAAATTTTTTAGACATATTATGAAATTTTATTTTTTGTGGTTTTAAATGAGTTAAATTATAAGTTTTTAAAAAATCATCAAAACTATAATTGTTGTTATAATTTTTATTAAGATTATGCAAGGTGTTTTTGATGCTTTTAATTTGATTATAATATTGCCTGCTTTGAATATAGTTAAGATTTAAAGAATGTATAGAGATTTCTAATTTTTGCAATTGATATTTTTGTGAAGAAAAGCTTATGTAATTTGCAAAAAATCCTAAAAATAGCGCCATAAATGCAAGTAGATAAAAAGAAAATTTTAATGCTATTTTTTGTTTAAACACGCTTAGATAATTTGCAATCAAAAGCCATAAATTTAAAGCTAATACTGCTAAGCGTTCTGGTGTAAAGCCATATTGTGCAATTCTAATTATAATAGCATAAAATACGAAAATATTTAATAATAGTACTATAACAAAAAAGACATAGAGTAATGATTTTTTGATTTTATAAAAAGATAAATTTATCCAAAGATTAATTAATAAAAAACTACCAAACCAAAGACATAAATGAACTATACTGAGATTTTCTAAAAGATTAAATAATGCTCCTAAACCATAGGTAGAAAGCATGATTATATATAAAATACTAAAAGTATTTAGTATAAAAACAAAAATTTTATGAAAATTGTATGAAGTAAAATTGCCAAGTAAAAATAAAGAAAAAATTCCAGCACTACAAAGCCATAATGATAAAACACAAGAATCTAACATGCTTGAAGAAATATCAAATAAAAAATCAAATGAACCATAAAATATAGCCAAAAATATACCAAAAATGAACCAAAAGCTTATACTAAAAAAAAGAGCAGCTAAAAAATGATGAAAATAATTAAAATCATGTAATTTTCTTGCACATACTAAAGCTATAAGAGCTGTTGTTAAGGAAATATACAAAGAATTATTAGTAAAAAATATTAAATAATTTTCTATACCATCTTTAAAGATAAAATTTAAAAATATATAAAAAATTAGCCCAAAAAACCCAACCCATAAATTTTTCAAACTTTTATAATATTGTATTAAATTGCTTTTTGATTCAGTGAATGTTTCACAAAAAATTATAAATAGGGTTAAAAGTAAAAAAATACTAGTTTGATATGAACTATAAAAAAATGCTATAAAAAACCAAAAACATAAATAAAAAATAACTCCAAGTGGATGATTCAATAAAGCTATATAGCTAGAATTAATAAATTTTTTAAACATGAATATTTTTTATTTTGTTAAGTAATATTGATACAAATCCATCAAAATCAGGCAAATTTAAATCTTTAATTTCTCTTTGCTGTTTTCCCCACATGCATTCAGGAAAAAAAGCATCTTCTTTAAAACGTGCCATAACATGAAAATGCACTCTTGGTACATAGTTTGCAAAGGAAGCTATGTTGATTTTTTCTGGGTTATAGTACTCTCTAAGGCTTAATTCGCAAGCTAAAACATATTGAAAAAGCATATTTTGTAAAAAGGTTGGACAATCACTTAATTCTCTGTAATTTTCTTTAGTAAAAATTTTCACCCAAGGAATTTGAGAATTTTCTTTTTCTATAAATAAATAATCATTTTCATAAATCATACTAACTCTTAAGAAAAGACTAGGAATAATCCTAGTCTTTTGATTATTTTTTTGGTCCTATCATTTTTGTAGGATCTACAAATTTAGCAAAGTCTTCTTCACTTACTAAGCCAAGCTCCATAGCACTTTCTTTTAAAGAAATACCTTTTTTGTGAGCATTTTTTGCTACTTTAGCTGCATTTTCATAACCAATGTGTGGATTTAGTGCAGTTACTAGCATTAAAGAATTATGTAAATTATAATCTATTTTTTCTTTATTTGGTTCTATACCAACAGCACAGTGGATATTGAATGAATGCATAGCATCAGCTAATAAATCAAGGCTTTGCAAGAAGTTATAAATAATCACAGGTTTAAAAACATTAAGCTCGAAATTTCCTTGGCTTGCTGCAAAACCAATTGCTGCGTCATTTCCCATAACTTGTACCGCAACCATAGTTAAAGCTTCACACTGAGTAGGATTAACCTTGCCTGGCATGATAGAACTTCCTGGTTCATTCTCAGGTATGTTTAACTCTCCAAGACCACATCTAGGGCCACTTGCTAGCCATCTAATATCATTTGCTATTTTCATTAAATTTGCAGCTAAACCTTTCATAGCTCCATGAGTAAAATTAATGGCATCATGGCTTGTTAGCGCATGGAATTTATTTGGACTTGAAACAAATTTAGTACCTATTAGCTTGCTTAATTCTTCGCTTACTTTTTCACTAAGTTCTGGATGAGCGTTTAATCCTGTACCAACAGCTGTCCCGCCTATTGCAAGCTCTCTTAATGTAGGCAAAGAAGCGATGATTTGCTCTTTTGAGTGAAGTAGCATAGAAAGATATCCACTAAATTCTTGAGCTAGGGTAAGTGGTGTAGCATCTTGAAGGTGAGTTCTTCCTATTTTAATAATACCTTCAAATTCTTTTACTTTTTTTTCAAAAGTTGCAATAAGCTCATCTAAAGCAGGGATAAGTTTTTTTTCTACTTGCTCTACTGAAACTATACTCATAGCAGTTGGAAAGGTATCATTTGAGCTTTGGCTCATATTTACATGATCATTTGGATGAACAAGTTTTTCTTTTCTAAAATCACCGCCCATAATTTCAGTTGCACGGTTTGCTATAACTTCATTCATATTCATATTACTTTGAGTGCCTGAACCTGTTTGCCATATTGCTAGTGGGAAGTTATCGTCAAATTTTCCTGCTACAATTTCATCGCAAGCTTGCACAATAGCATCTTTTTTAGCATTATCTAATTTGCCAAGTTTGTTATTAACTAAAGCCAAAGATTTTTTAAGATTTGCAAAAGCATAAATTAAAACTTTTGGCATTTTTTCACAACCGATTTTAAAATTTTCAAAACTTCTTTCAGTCTGCGCCCCCCAATATTTATCATTAGGAACTTTAATCTCTCCCATAGTATCGTGTTCGATTCTATATTCCATGGCTTTTCCTTGTAATAAAATAAGATATTATATTTAAACCAAATAAACCCTAAAGTTTGCTTATAATTTAAGAAGCATTTATAAAATTTTTTAAAAAAGTGTAGTTTTTTCAAAACTACACAAAATATTTATTCTACTGTAACACTTTTTGCTAGATTTCTTGGCATATCCACATCATTGCCAAGTCTTATAGAAACTTCTAAAGCAAGAAGCTGTAAAATCACCATCATTTCAAAAAATTCACACATATAGTGTTCTTGTTTTGAAGTTCTTATAAAATCATCGCTTAAGTCAAAATCAAACGGAGAAATAGCAAGCAAGGTAGAATCCCTTGCAGCTAATTCTTCTACATTTGATTTGGTTTTTTCATAAAGGCAATTTTGCGGCATTAATGCAACTGTAAAAAGCTCACTATCTGCTAGAGCAATAGGTCCATGTTTCATTTCACCTGCTGGATAGCCTTCAGCGTGTAAGTATGAAATTTCTTTTAATTTTAAAGCTCCTTCTAAAGCTAATGGATAAAATACATCTCTTCCTATAAAGAAAAAGCCATGGCCATGTAGGTATCTTTTTGAAATTCTATGTACTTTTTCATGCAAGTTTTGTTCAACTTTAACTATACTTGGCAAGCTTCTTAGAGCTTTGATTTCTTTACTCATATCTAAATTTGCCTTTTGTGCAAGATAGATTGCGAGCATCCATAAAGTTGCTACTTGAGTAGCAAAAGCTTTAGTTGAAGCCACACCTTTTTCAATGCCCGCTCTAGTAAGCAAAGAAATATCAGCCAAACGCACAATGTTAGAATTATCCACATTACATATTGCTAAAGTTTTAACTCCTTGTGCTTTTGCTATTTTTAAAGCTTCAAGTGTATCAGCTGTTTCACCACTTTGAGAGATTACTATAAAAAGAGTGTTTTTGCCTATAATGGCTTCTCTGTATCTAAATTCACTTGCTACTTCAACTTTAGTTTTAATCTTTGCAAGTCTTTCAAGCAAATAAGCTCCGCTTAATGCTGCATGATAGCTTGTGCCACAAGCACAAAGTGTGATTTCATCTATGTTTTGTAAAAGCGTTTCATCTATATCTTCAAAAACAATCTGTTCACCTTGTAAGCGCCCCATTAAAACTTCGCCTAACACTCTACTTTGCTCATAAATTTCTTTTTCCATGAAAAATCTATAACCATCTTTTTGAGCATAACTTTTATCTTGGCTTAAAGCTATAAAGGTAGGTTGTATGCAAGCTTGATCATGGTGGATTTTGCATTCATTTAAATTAACATATCCATAATCTCCATCTTCAAGATAAGCTACTTTATCCACTAAAGAAACTAATGGTGCATCACTTGATGCAAAATAATATTCATTTTCATCGCCATTTTTTCCAATGATGAGTGGCACTGCATTTTTAGCAAAATAAATTGTATTAGGATCTTTTTTACTCACAAGTAAAATTGCAAAAGCACCTTTTAGTTCAGCTATAGTCTTTTTAAAAGCTTCAAATGGTTCTAAATTACTTGCATAGTATTCAAATAAATGTACAATAACTTCAGTGTCAGTTTGACTTAGAAAATTCATACCTTCTTGTGTGAGTTTTATTTTTAATTCTTGGTAATTTTCTATGATTCCATTATGTATTACGCAAGAGTATTGTCCTAAATGCGGATGAGCGTTTATTTCAGTTGGTTTTCCATGAGTTGCCCAACGCGTATGACCTATAGCAAGCCCAAAGCCATCACTATTAAAATTAGCAGTCTTATTGGCTAAATTTTCTAATTTTCCAACCGCTTTAAAAAAGTCTAATTCCCCATCTTTCATTACTGCTATACCAGCACTATCATAACCTCTATACTCAAGCTCTTTTAAGCCTTCTAATATGATTTTTTTCTTTTCTTTAGTTCCTATATAACCTACTATTCCACACATCTTTTACTCGCTTATTAGTGATTTAAGAATTTGATCTTTATGATCTTGCAAGCTTTCATTTTTATGCAAAATCAAAACATTTCGCGTTCTTTCTTTTATGGTTTGAATTTTTGCTGCGCTTAAGATGATATCATATCTTACAAGCACATCCATCACATAAGCCATCAAACCTTTTTGATCTTTTGTGTTTAAGGTTATTTTGGCATAGCTTTTGGAGTAATTCATATCTAATTTTAATTCATCTTTTTTAATATTTGGTTTTTTTGCCTTTTTTTGTACTTTTAAATGTAATTTAGAATTAAGTAAATTTTCTAAACTTTGTTTTTGATTATCGCTTACTATATCTGAATATTCAAATTTCAAATAAACTTTTTCATCAAATAATTCAAAGAAACTCATAAAGATTAAATTTAAAGAACTTAAAGTATTGAGTATATTTTCAAGATTGTTTTTTCTATTCATTATAAGCTCTAGGGTAAAATTATCTTGATTATCAAGCCAAAAAGTAAAATTTTCTTTTTGTGCAATTTGTGTTATTTTGATGATTTTTTCAAAACTATTTTTTATAAAAAAGAGATTGGATTTAATATGAGTGATATTATCTTGAGTTTGTTCATCAAGATCTAAAAAAGCCTTACTTCTTTTTAGGGTTTGTTCTTTTTTTACCCTTCTTTGACTTTCATCAATTAAATTCTCATCTTCAAAGCCTTCTAGCGCATTTTGAAACAATCTTTCTAAACTTTTATAATAAAAATGATTTTCTATACCTAAAGCTTTAGCATTGCAAAAAGATAAAAGATGTAAGGTTCTTAAGGTATTTATATCATTTAATTTGGAAATAAAATTTAAAACAATAGTAGAATTATAAATATCTTCTTTTTCTATAATGTCTTTAAAAGCGTTAAAATTTTTATACAATCTTAAGCCAAAATCTAAAAGTTCATTATCAACTTGGAATTTTCCTACATAAGCCCTATAAATATTCGCTAAAGAAATTTCATTTTCTTCATGAATAGCACTTAAAAGTATGGTGAGTTTTATTATTAAAAGTGTATTTTCATCAAAGTCATAATCTTTTTCTTCAAAGTATTTTAAACAAAGTAATGCTCTATCTAATGCGCTATAAACACCTTCTTCTTCGAGTAAAAATTTACTTTGAGTAAGAGGTTTGCAAAAATCTTTTAAAATATTAGCATCAGCAAGAAGTTTTAAAAGAGCAAAAGAATGTCTTCTTTCTAAAATTTTCTTGAATAATTCTAAATTTTCATCTTTATTTTCTGCTCTTTTTAATGCAAAAATGAGTTTGATATCAAAATTATAATCTTTATCATCTAATTTTAAAAGTTGATTTAATATCAAGCTTAGGCTTTCACTTTTGCTAGAATAAGTAAAAAAGCTATCTTGTGTTTCATAAAGCTTACTATCTTTATAGTGTTTTTCTTGGATGCACCTTGCTAAAAATTGCGTATAAATTCCGCAAGTTTGCATGCATTGCATAGCTTTTTGAATAAGTATGGATTTAAGATCTAAATTTTTCTTTTCTTTTTTTTGCATCAAGTTAGCAAGTTCTTGTGAATTTTGTATTAAAAACAAATTGGTATTTTTACCTTCTAAAAGATTCATTGCACATTTAAGTGAAAATAAAAAATCACTCGCAAGTTTAAATTCACTTAATTCTTTTTCGTTGATAAAATTAAGCATATAATTTTTAGGAGAATCTTTAAATAATATACTTAAGTTTTCTATATCAAGTTGCTCATCTAAGCCGCCAAAATTTTTATTAATATCAAATTCTTGCTTGATTAAAGGTTGATGATATGGGTTAAATTCTTGCAAGATTTTCAAAGCAAATTCTTCTTTTAACTCATCTTGAGCTTGAGAAATTTTTTCTTTGATTTGTTTGAATAAAATTTTAGAACCGCAAATATAACGATATTGTAAAATATTTTGTTTTAGCTCATTTTTGGCTATATTGTAAAGTCCATTTATTTCACAAATTTGATAATTGATATTTAAATTAATATCATTTAAAGAAGCAATAAATGCTTTCATTAAAGGCTTGATATTATAAGCTTTTATATCTTTATAAATAAGTAATAAATCAACATTTTCTTTTATACTTAAATTCATTTTAGCATATTGTTTAATAGCGATAATACAAAAAGGGAATTTATCATTATGTGGAAAATAATCATCAAAAAAATCACTCAAAACAAGCTCGTAAACATCTTCTATAAAACGATCAATTTCTTTAGAGTGGTAAAAACTAAACGAACCTTGTTTTAAAAAAAGTCTAGAACAATAAGCTTCATAATCTTTTAAAGAATTTTTTAATTTTTGAATTTTTTGTATATCCATAACTTGATAATAATCCTTATTTAATTTTACTAGTATCATACCAAAAATACTTTGTATTAAATTTTAAGTAAGTTAAAATTATAATTGTAATTTAAATTTAAAAAATGGTAAGAATATGCAAACAATTATAGAAAAACTAGAAAATCAAGAAAGATTAAATGAAGAAGAAGCTAATAAGCTTTGGGATTTAGAGCTTTTTACTTTAGGTAAATATGCACAAAAAATTCGTACTAATTTACACGGTAAAAAGGTTTATTTTAATATCAATCGTCATATTAATCCTACAAATATATGCGCAGATACTTGTAAATTTTGTGCTTTTTCAGCACACAGGAAAAATCCTAATCCTTATACTATGTCCCACGAAGAGATAATGAAAATAGTCGATGAAACAGTTTTAAGAGATACTAAAGAAATTCATATTGTTTCAGCGCATAATAAAAACACTTCATGGCAGTGGTATTTGGAGATTTTTAAAATGATTAAAGAAAAATATCCATTTTTACATATTAAAGCCCTAACTGCTGCTGAGATTGATTTTTTAAGCAGGGCTTTTAATATGAGCTATGAAGAAGTGATAGAAAAAATGCTTGAATATGGCGTTGATTCTATGCCGGGTGGTGGGGCTGAAATTTTTGATGAGGAAGTTAGAAAAAAAATTTGCCATGGTAAAGTAAGTAGTGAAAATTGGTTAAAAATTCATAAGCTTTGGCATGAAAAAGGTAGACAAAGTAACGCCACAATGCTTTTTGGGCATATAGAAAGCAGAGAAAATAGAATTAATCATATGATAAGATTGAGAAATCTTCAAGATCAAACTGGTGGGTTTAATGCTTTCATTCCTTTGGTTTGGCAACAAGATAATAGTTTTATTACAGGTAAAAAACCACTTGGTTCGGTAGAAATTTTAAAAACCTTGGCTATTGCAAGGATAGTGCTTGATAATATTAAAAATATTAAAGCTTATTGGGCAACCATGGGTATAAATTTAGCTATGGTAGCTCAAGATTTTGGTGCAAATGATTTAGATGGTACTATAGAAAAAGAAAGCATACAAAGTGCAGGTGGGGCAAAAAGTTCAAATGGCTTGAGTTTAAAAACTTTTATAGAAATGATTCAAAGCTCAGGTTATATAGCGATAGAACGTGATAGTTTGTATAATGAATTAAAAACTTATTAAGGATAAAAATGGATTTTTTTAAACTTAAAGAGCATAATAGTGATGTAAAAACTGAAATTTATGCAGGTGTTGCTACTTTTTTAGCAATGATTTATATTATACCAGTTAATGCAAATATTATGAGTAATTCAGGTATGCCACTAGAAGCTTTAATTGTTGCAACTGCTTTAGTAACTATTATAGCTACTACTTTTAGTGCTTTTTTCTCTAATACTCCTGTGGCTATGAGTGTGGGTATGGGGCTAAATGCGTATTTTACTTTTAGTGTGTGCAATACCTATCAAATTCCTTGGCAAAGCGCTTTGGGAGCTGTGTTTTTATCGGGTATTATTTTTACTTTATTATCTTTTACTAATTTTAGGATTTGGGTGATAAAAAGCATACCAAATGATTTAAGAAAAGCTATATCAGCAGGTATTGGAACCTTTATAGCTTTTATGGGGCTTGTGCAAATGGGGATTATCACTAAAAGCGAAGCAACCTTAGTAGGTTTGGGTGATTTTTCAAACACTAAAGTACTTTTTGGATTATTTGGTTTATTTTTAGTTTTTGTTTTTTGGGCTTGGAGGATTAAAGCTGCGTTTATTTTAGCTGTTTTTGTAAGTGCTTTATGTGCTTGGATTTTTGGTATTGATGGAGCTAGGTTTCCAGAGCAACTTTTATCTTTACCAGTTATTAGTGGAGATAATGGTTTAAGCGCTATATTTGGTAAGCTTGATATTAAAGGAGCTTTAGAGCTTAGTATGATTCCTATAGTACTTACTTTTTTTGTTACTCAGCTTTTTGATAGTGTGGGTACAATCACAGGTGTAGGCTCAAGAGGAAAAATCTTTGATGATCCAAAACAAGGTGAGAAAAAATTAGGTAAAACCTTAGGTGCTGATGCTGCTAGTTCGGCTATGGGGGCTGTTATTGGAACTTCTACTGTAACTGCTTTTGTGGAAAGCTCAGCAGGGGTAGAAGCAGGCGGTAGAACAGGGCTTACAGCTTTAGTTACTGCTATATGCTTTATTTTTACTTTATTTTTACTGCCGGTGTTTAAAGCTATTCCTGCAAATTCTATTTATCCTATTTTGGTGCTTGTTGGAGTTTTGATGTTTATGGAAGTTGCAAATATCAATTTTAAAGATAAAGCTATAGCAGTGAGTGCATTTTTTATTATTATTATGATGCCACTGACTTACTCTATTACTACAGGTTTTGCTTTTGGATTTATTGCGTATTTATTTATGCGTATTATGCAAAAAGAATTTGATAAAATTAACCTTGGTATTATTGTATTAAGTGCGATTTCATTGTTAGTATTTTTATTACAATTTTTATAGGAAGTGATTATGTATTATTATGCTTATGAAGAATTTCAAAAAGAAATTATTCCTTTTACGCGCAAAATTAAGGAAGAATTTAATCCTGATGTATTACTTGCGATTGCAAGAGGTGGTATGACTTTAGGTCATTTTTTAGCAGAAGGTATGGGAAATAGAAACTTATTTTCTTTAAATTCTATTCATTATGAAGATACACAAAAACTAGATACAATTAAAATTTTCAACATTCCTGATCTAAGTTCATATAAAAAAGTTCTTTTGGTGGATGATATTATAGATAGTGGTGAAACTATGATAGAAATCAAAAGAGTTTTAATGGAAAAATATCCTCACTTAGAACTTAGAGTAGCAAGTGTTTTTTACAAACCTTCAGCATTATTAATTCCTGAGTTTTATATAAAAGAAGCTAAAGAGTGGATTGACTTTTTTTGGAGTATAAAAATTTAAGCTTTAAATTAAAAATAAGTGTTACAATATTATTATATTTCCATTAATAAAAAGGATATCTTATGAGTTTAACAAGAAGAAAATTTCTAAAAGGACTTGCTGCTACTTCAGCGATTGCTTCAGTTAATCCTTTAATAGCTGCAAGCGAGGGAACTAAATTTTATGATACTAAAAAAATTCCTCACGCTACTCATTTTGGTGCTTTTTGGGCTGAAGTAAATTCAGAGGGAAAACTTGTAAAAGTTACACCACAACAATCTGACAAACATCCTTCTATTATCACTGATGCTATTATTGATAGAACTTATTCAGATACTAGGGTGAAATATCCTTGTGTTAGAAAAAGCTTTTTAGAAGGTAAAAAAAGACCTAAATTAAGAGGTAAAGAGCCTTTTGTAAGAGTAAGTTGGGAAAAAGCTTTAGAGCTTGTATTAGAAAAATTAAAAGAAACTCCTATTGAAAATTTATTTAATGCAAGTTATGGTGGTTGGGGTCATGTGGGTTTATTGCATAATTGCAACTCAGTAGCGGGAAGATTTTTTAACACTGCTTTAGGCGGTCACATTGGTACTGATGGTGAGTATAGCAATGGTGCCGCAGGAAAGGTTAATACGAGTATTATGGGAGATTTAGAGGTTTATTCTTTGCAAACTTCTCATGAAATTATCTTAGAAAATACTCAAGTTTATGTTTTATGGGGAGCTGATCTTTATAAATGTAATCAAATTGATTTTAAAGTTGCAAATCGTGGCAATGATGAGTATTATAAAAAATACAGCAAATCAAATATCAAATTTATTAGTATTGATCCTCAATACACTCAAACAGCAGAAATTTTAAATGCCCAGTGGATTAAAATTCGTCCAAATACTGATGTTGCTTTAATGCTTGGTATGATGAATTATTTATATAAAAGTGGAAAATATGATAAAAAATTCATTGAAAAATATACTGATGGTTTTGACAAATTCTTACCTTATTTGCTTGGAAAAATTGATGGTATTGATAAAACTCCAGCTTGGGCTGCAAATATTACTGGTGTGGAAGAAAAAGTAATCACAGTTTTAGCAGATACTTTTGTTAAAAATAGAACTTTCTTAGCAGGTAACTGGGCTATGCAAAGAGCACACCACGGTGAGCAAGCTGATTGGACTTTAATGGTTTTAGCTTCAATGATAGGTCAAGTAGGTTTACCTGGTGGTGGGTTTGGCTTTTCTATGCATTATTCAGGTGGTGGACAAGCATTTTCAGGTGTAAGATTACCGGTAGGCTTACCACAAGGTAAAAATAATCTTGATACTAACATCCCCGCAAGTAGAATTTCAGAAGCAATATTAAATCCAGGTAAAACAGTTAAATTTAAAGGTAAAGAAATCACTTATCCAAAAATCAAACTCATGTATGTGGTGGGTGCTTCTGTATTAGGTCATCATCCAAATACAAATGAGCTTATTAAAGCTTTAAGAACTCTTGATACGCTAATTGTACATGAGCCTTGGTGGACGCCTATGGCAAAAATGGCTGATATTGTATTACCTTCAACCACAACCTTAGAAAGAGATGATATTAGTTTTGGTGGTTCTTATTCTCAAGATTATGTTTATGCTATGAAAAAGGTAATTGAGCCTTATTTTGAAAGTAGAAATGATTATGATATTTTTGAAGAATTGGCAAAGAGAATAGGTGAAAGAGAGCATAAAAAATTCACTGGAAATAAAACAAAAGAGCAGTGGCTTGAAGGTTTTTATGGCAGAAGTGATTGTCCTTATTATATGGAATTTGCTGATTTTTGGAAACAAGGTTTTATTCATTTTGAAGCTCCAAAAGAAGCATATGACTTCGTAAGACACTCTGAATTTAGAGCCGATCCTGTAGCAAATAAACTTGCAACAGAAAGTGGAAAAATTCAAATTTATTCACCAAAATTTGAAAAATATAACTTGGAAGACTTTAAAGCACATCCAACTTGGTTTGAACCAGCTGAGTGGTTAGGTAATGAAAAATTAGTTAAAAAATATCCTTTCCATTTATTAAGTCCACATCCAAGATATAGAGTGCATTCTCAGCTTGATAATACCTGGGTAAGAGATTTGTATAAAATTCAAGGTAGAGAACCTGTGATGATTAATACAAATGATGCTAAAAAACTTGGAATTACTCATGGTGAAATTGTAGAAGTATATAACGACCGTGGATCTCTTTTAGCAGGGGCTTTTGTAACAGATAATATTATGGAAGGGGTTGTTAGTATCCAAGAGGGTGCTTGGTATGATCCTGAAGATGTAAACGATAGTAAGCCAAGATGTAATGCAGGTCATGTAAATGTTTTAACAAGTTCAAGGCCAACTTCAACTATGGCTCAAGCAACTAGTGTAAATACTTGTCTAGTGGGTATTAAAAAATTAAAAGAAGTTATAAAACCTTATAACTCAACTACACCACCAGAAATCATAGGAGCTTAATAATGAAGAAGATTATATTAATATTGACTTTTTTAGCTAGTGCTTTATTTGCTAAAGATATGTTTGTTTTTAATGAAAAAGTGGATCTTTTAGATGGTGTTAGCAAGAAGGTGGTAGGACAAATTTATGAAGGCTCTAAAGTAGAGCTTATAAAAGAAGAGGGTGAGTATTCTTTAATCAAAGTTAAAGGTGAAGTTGTGGAGTCAAATCCAAAAAGTCTTGCCTATACTAAAGATGGAATTTATCTTTTGCTTACTTTAAATGCTAAAAATGCAAGCAATGAAATGGAATTTTTAGTTAAAAGTAAAGATTTAACTGATCAAGAAATTCTTGCTTGGGATGAGATAGAATTAACTTATTATGATACTTGTACAAGTTGTCATGCAGCGCATAAACCAAAAGAACATTTAATGGAAGAATGGGATGCATACTTATCTGCTATGCAAGGTTTTGCAAAAATTACTGATGCAGAAAAAGATAGAATTTTAAGATTTTTACAATCTCACGCAAGTAATGGTCCTGTAAAACTTGACTAGTCAAAAATGAAAAGGTATTTACTAGCTGTTTTATTTTTTGATTTTTGTGCTTTATTATATGGCATAAGTACTTTATCTATAAGTTATAATGAAGCACAAATGTATTTTTATGATCATAGCTTAATTGCTATGATCGCTAGATTTGGCACTGCTCTTTTTGGTCAAAATGATTTTGGATTAAGACTTCCTTTTGTTTTATTGCATTCTTTGAGTTGTGTTTTATTGTACATTTTGGCTTTAAGATATACTAAAACCTCTTTTGATGCTTTTATTTCTGTGGTGCTTTTTATGTTACTCCCTGGTAGTGTTGCTAGCGCTTTACTTATTAATGAATCAAGCATCGTGATATTTTTTACACTTTTAATTTTAGTATTATTCGAATATAAGAAAATATTTTTATTTTATGTTTTATTAGTTTTAGTTCTTTTTGTAGATGGAAATTTTGCAATTTTATACTTATCTTTTTTCTTCTATGCTATTTATAAAAAAGATAAATTACTTATTGTGTGTTCTTTGATTTTATTTGCTATCGCAATGAGTGTTTATGGATTTGATGCAAGTGGAAAGCCTAAAGGGTATTTTTTGGATACTTTGGGTATTTTTGCAGCTTGTTTTTCCCCTTTGATTTTTCTTTATTTTTTTTACGTTGTTTATAGAATTCTTTTGCAAGATGATAAGCCACTTTTATGGTTTATTAGCGCAACCACTTTTGTTTTTTGTTTAATTTTTTCTATAAGACAAAGACTTTTTTTAGAAGACTTTTTACCTTTTTGTGTTGTTTGTACTCCATTATTAGTTCGTTATTTAATGTCTTCTTATCGCTCAAGAATGCCGCAACTGCGCTTAAAACATAAAATTTTTATAGAATGTTCTTTAGTTTTTTTACTATTTTTTTATCTTGGTATCATTTTTAATCAAAGTTTGTATTATTTATTAAAAGATCCAAAAAAACATTTTGCCTATGATTATCATATAGCTAAAGAATTAGCGTTAAATTTAAAACAACACAATCTTACGCATATTTTTACTCAAGATAAAGAACTAGCTCTAAGACTAAAATTTTATGGTATTTCTAAAGGCAAACTAGAGCTTCATTCTAGTAAAGAAGCTAGTAGGATTTATGTTAGTTTGGGCAAGCATAAAGTTTATTATTCTATAAAATGAAACAAGCTTTTACTTTAATAGAACTAGTTTTTGTTTGCATTATATTATCTTTATTGTTTTCTATGGCTTATGTTTATTATAAGCCTGATTATTTACGTTTGGGAGCTGAGCAAGTTTTAAATGATATTAAATACACAAGACATTTAGCTTTAATACAAAATGATTTTAGGGCAAAAGAATTTAATATTGCTAAACGAGAGTGGTTTAAGGCTAAATGGCAGCTGTATTTTATACGCTCAAAATCTGCCACTAATAATGAACAAACCTATACTATCTTTTTAGATAAAAATGGCGATGGTAATGCAAATATAGGTAAAAATATGATTAATAAAGACAGAGAAATAGCTGTTGATCTTATTAATCCAGATATATTAATGAACTCCGGCCAAAGTGGGGTGATAAATCAAAATGATTCTAAAGCAAATTTAAAATACAATATAGAAAAAACTTATGGTATATCTAAGGTTTTATTTGAAGGTGCTTGTAAAGGAAGCACGCGTTTGATTTTTGATGATTACGGTCGTTTATATACACCTTTGAAAAATGCTATGCGTACTTATGATAAACTTGCTTCTTTTAATAATGATTGTATTATAAGATTATCTAATAAAAAAAACCAACATATATGTATTGTCATAAATACTGTTAGCGGCTATGCTTATATTCCTAAATTTTCTACAAAAGATACACAATTAGTAGTTATAAATAATCAATATTTCGCTTGCAATAATTTGTAATTTTTTATATCATATTAAAATGTTATTTAAGTATTAAAAGGAAAAACAATGTTTCTATCAAGAATATGAGTGTTAAAAATAAACTTTCAATTATAGTTGCAGCTATAGTTGCTTTAGCTCTTTTTGTTATAACGGTTATGGCTTTTTATTCGAGTAGAGAAGATCTTATTTTAAATAGTAAAAAATCAAATGAGGATTATTTGCTTGTAACAACTACCCAAGTGGAAGGATATGTTGAGAATTATGTAGATATTTTATTAGCTATTAAGAAACATATAGACCAGTTACCAGAATATCAAATTAAGAATTTTGATACACTGAGCGAATATTTTGCCAAAGACTTAAAAATATTTAAGGATGGATCTAATACTTTAGCTGTATATCTTGGATTTCCAGATGGAACAATGCTAGTAAGTGATGCGGATTCTGATAAAAAAGAAATTCCATTTAGGAAAAGAGGAGGTGGTATAGCTCACTATGATGATCCAAAATACAATGCGACTTCAAGAGATTGGTATAAGGGAGCTTTGAAGAATGATGGAATATATATCAGCGATGTTTATGAAGATTCAGTAACTAAATTACCTAGTTTTACTTATTCTGTGCCAATTAAAAAAAATGGTAAGCTTGTAGCTGTTTTGGGTATTGATTTGCTTTTGACTTCGCTACAAAAAACATTTGATAAATTACCCGGAAATGTTTTTGTTTTTGATTTAGCTAGTTCAATTCCGTTTGCTTCTAATGATAAGACTTTGATTATGAAAGATTATCCAAGCATTAATGAAATAAAAAAATACCATAAAATGGTTGGAGATTATAAAAATTTTGAATATACTGGAATTAGTAGCAATGAGAAAAGATTTGGTATTTGTGCTAATATAAATAATAGTAAAGCTCGTATTAACTATGTTGCTTGTGCTATTCAAAAACAAGATAGTTTGGATAAATTGGTTATTAAAAATGCTTTTGAACAAACATTAATATCAATTGTGATTTTAATTTTATCTTGTATTTTTATTCATCTTTTTTCAGCTAAACTTTTATCCCCGTTACAATCTATCCAAACCGGCCTCAACTCTTTCTTTGATTTTATCAACTATAAAACCAAAGATTCAGCTATGATAGATGTTAAGACTAATGATGAATTAGGTGCTATGGCAAAAGCCATCAATGAAAATATTACTAGAACTAAAAATGCACTAGAACAAGATGCGAAAGCAGTAGAACAATCAGTAGATACAGCTAAAGAAATAGAAAGTGGTAAT